>JBFGYN010000282.1:0-5439 GCA_041587415.1 Candidatus Competibacterales bacterium
CGGCGTGCGAGTGATCGCGAATGAGCAGCAAACTGATCATCAGCGGCGGGGTCCCGCTGCATGGTGACATTCGGGCGTCCGGGGCCAAAAACGCCGTGCTTCCGATCCTGGCAGCCACTTTGCTGTCGAACGACCCGATTACGATCTGCAACGTGCCACATCTGCGCGACGTTACCACCATGATGGAGTTGCTCGGTCGGATGGGCGTCGATCTCGTGGTCGACGAGCGAATGAACATCGGCGTCGACCCCGGGACCATCGAGCAGTTTCGGGCGCCGTATGATTTGGTCAAAACCATGCGAGCATCGATCCTCGTGCTCGGTCCGCTGCTGGCTCGTTACGGGCGTGCCGAGGTTTCCTTGCCGGGTGGGTGCGCCATCGGTTCACGCCCGGTCAATCTCCACATTCAGGGCCTGAAGGCGATGGGGGCCGACATCGACGTGGAGGGCGGCTACATCGTCGCTCGGGTCGATCGCCTGAAGGGCGCGAGGATTGTCATGGACCAGGTTACGGTGACCGGCACCGAAAACTTGCTCATGGCAGCCGCAATTGCCCAGGGTACGACGCTGATCGAAAATGCTGCGCGGGAGCCAGAGGTGGTCGATCTTGCCGACTGTCTGATCGCTATGGGAGCGCGCATCGAAGGCGCGGGTACAGATCGCATCGAAGTGGAAGGCGTCGATGCGCTCGCCGGCTGCAATTACCGCGTGCTTCCGGACCGGATCGAAACGGGTACCTATCTGGTGGCCGCGGCGATTACCGGCGGGCACGTCCGCGTCAAGGATACCCGACCCGATCTTCTCGATGCGGTGTTGTGCAAGCTGGAAGAGGCGGGTGCCGTCATCGCGACAGGTTCGGATTGGATCGATCTCGACATGGGCGGCAATCGCCCGACGGCGGTTCAGGTTCGAACCGCGCCCTATCCGGCTTTTCCGACCGACATGCAGGCCCAATTCAGTGCGCTGAATTGCGTGGCAGAAGGTACCGGGACCATCACCGAGACGATTTTTGAGAATCGGTTCATGCATGTACCGGAACTGCAACGCATGGGATCGGACATCCAGATCGAAGCCAACACGACCATAACGCGGGGGGTTAAACGATTGACGGGCGCCCCCCTCATGGCAACCGATCTGCGTGCCTCCGCAAGCTTGATTCTGGCTGGATTGGTGGCCGACGGCGATACCGTAGTGGATCGCATCTACCACATCGATCGTGGTTACGAGTGTATCGAGGAGAAGCTCTCCCAGCTCGGTGCACGCATTCGCCGAGTTCCCGCTTAGCCCGCATTGGCAGACATGAATTCAGTTCTGACGATCGGATTGTCGAAGGGGCGAATATTCCGGGACTCCCTTCCGCTACTGGCGGAGGCGGGCATAGAACCCGTGCAGAATCCCGAAACGAGCCGTCGCCTGGTCCTCGACACGACCCAAGATGATGTCAAACTGGTGGTCCTCCGGGCAACCGATGTCCCCACATATGTCCAGTACGGTGCGGCGGAATTGGGCGTCACGGGCAAAGACGTGTTGATGGAGCACGGCGGTGACGGGCTGTACGAGCCGCTGGACCTGAAGATCGCGACCTGTCGTCTCGTGGTCGCGGGTAAACCCTGCCTCGTACCTGCTCGCTCCCGTCCGAGGGTCGCCACCAAGTTCGTGAATATCACTCGGCGGTATTTCGCCGCCCAGGGGCGGCAGGTGGAGGTCATAAAACTGTACGGCTCAATGGAACTGGCGCCGCTCGTAGGTTTGGCGGACTACATCGTGGACCTGGTCGACACTGGGAAGACCTTGAAGGCGAATGGCCTGGAACCCTTGGAACAGATGGCGGACATCAGCGCCAGACTGATCGTCAACAAGGCCGCCATGAAGATGAAGCATCGGCGCATAAAGACCCTGATCGAACGACTTACCCAGGCGGTCGCAGAGCGTGCCGCACGGAGTCTCTGATCAATTCGGAGATTCCGGCTGCACATGAATGGATATGGCGACAGTTTGATTCAGAGAGAGAAAAATCAGCTGGGCAAGCTCTTTTCGGGCGCTGACGGCGCCATGGAGATTTTTTTCCATAGTCTACCAACCTCGAAACCCACCCAAGTCGAATGATCGAGCAACGAATCGCACGCCTCACCACCGCACAAACGGATTTCTGGCCGCAGCTGGAAGCGCTGATCCGTAGGGACGAACTAGCAGGGGACGACGTATCGGAGACTGTACGTGAGATTCTCCGGTCTGTACGTCGTCGCGGCGACGCAGCGTTGGTCGAATACACGAATCGCTTCGACGGTAGAGATGTTACTCATGCGCACGAGCTGAGCGTTGGGCAAGATCGCCTCGTCCAGGCACTGGAGGAAACCCCGGAGGCGTTGCTAACGGCATTGCATCGGGCGGCAGATCGAATCCGCGCCTACCACAGCCACCAGAAAGCTGAAAGCTGGTGCTTCACCGAACCGGACGGCACGCGCCTTGGGCAGCAGGTTACACCTATCGATCGTGTTGGACTCTATGTGCCAGGTGGCAAGGCGGCCTATCCCTCCTCTGTACTGATGAATGCGATACCCGCTGCCGTGGCTGGGGTTCGCGACCTGGTCTTGACGGTGCCTGCACCGGGTGGCGTGCTCAATGAATTGGTGCTGGCGGCCGCCGCCATTTCTGGGGTCACTCGAGTGTTCTCCATTGGTGGCGCACAGGCGATCGGGGCACTTGCCTACGGCACCGGATCAGTGCCCCGAGTGGACAAGATCGTGGGCCCCGGAAACGCCTACGTGGCGACGGCCAAGCGCATGGTGTTCGGCACCGTGGGCATTGACATGGTTGCGGGTCCATCCGAGATCCTGGTGGTATGCGACGGCAAGACAGATCCGAATTGGATTGCGATGGATTTATTCTCCCAGGCAGAGCACGACGAGCAGGCCCAACCAATTCTGGTGAGTCCCGATGAGCCGTTCTTAGATAGCGTCGCGCAGTCGGTATCCCGGCTATTACCTGGTCTGGAACGACGCGACATCATTGCGGCTTCACTTGCGAACCGTTGTGCGTTCATCCACGTACGCAATCTCGACGAGGCGTTGCAGGTCGTGAATTTCGTCGCACCGGAACATCTCGAGTTGTCCGTGGACGATCCCGAGGCGCTCCTTCCAGGAGTGCGTCACGCGGGCGCGGTATTCTTGGGGCGCTACACTGCGGAGGCCCTTGGAGACTACTGTGCCGGCCCCAATCATGTCTTGCCCACCTCCGGAACGGCGCGGTTTTCGTCGCCGCTCGGTGTCTACGATTTTCAGAAAAGATCGAGCGTAATCTTTTGTTCAGAGGCGGCGGCCAATCGACTCGGCAGGACCGCGGCGGTGCTCGCCCGGGGCGAGGGCCTAACCGCCCACGCTCGTTCAGCCGAATACCGGATATCGGACGGTGAGTAACGATCGAGCGCGCCAGCCGCTGTCTCCAGGTGTGTTGGTGCGTCCCGAGCTTCGAGCCCTGAGCCCCTATCACGTGCCGGATTCCAGTGGTCTCGTCAAGCTCGACGCGATGGAGAATCCGTATTCCTGGCCCGGCGATCTCCGGGACCAGTGGTTGCAGCAGTTGTCGCGCGTCTCGGTGAATCGCTATCCCGACCCTGCTGCGCGGCCCCTGAAGTCTCGGCTGCGGGACACCATGGGCATTCCCCAGGGCGCCGATATCCTATTGGGCAACGGCTCCGACGAGATCATCCAGTTATTGGCCATGGCGTTTGCCATACCAGGGCGATCCGTGATGGCACCGGAACCCAGTTTCGCCATGTACCGAATGATCGCCACGTATCTGGGTCTGCCGTTCATTGCTGTGCCGCTTGGCGCGGATTTCGAGTTGGATTCGGAATCGATGCGCACTGCGATGGCGGCGCATGAGCCCGCTGTCACGTTTCTGGCCCAGCCGAACAACCCCACCGGCAATGTGTTCGAAGCAGAAGCGATTCGTTCCGTCATCGGTGCGGCCCCGGGTATCGTCGTCGTTGACGAGGCGTATTTTCCGTTCACCGACGAGACCATGCTGCCCGAGGTGCTGGCCCATCCCAATCTGCTGGTGATGCGAACGGTGTCGAAAATGGGGCTCGCTGGGTTGCGCCTCGGTTTCCTAGTCGGAGCGCGTGAATGGCTAGCCGAAATCGACAAGCTGCGTTTGCCTTACAATATCAACGTCCTGACCCAGCTTAGCGCGGAATTCGCGTTGGATCACGTTTCGGTACTTACCGAGCAAACCCAGCGTATCCGTCGAGATCGAAACGCGTTGGCGCGGGGGCTGGGCGCCGTGGAGGGCATTCGCGTCTTTCCGAGCGAGGCGAACTTCTTGCTCTTTCGAACACCGCCCAGCCGTGCCGATGCAATCTTCCAGGATCTTCGTTCTCGAGGCGTGCTGATCAAGAACCTGAGTGGTCAGCAAGGCCCGCTCAAGGACTGCTTGCGTGTCACCGTCGGAACCGCGGCCGAGAATTGCGCGTTCCTCGATGCACTGCGCGACTGTGTTTGACGGGGGCGGCTCAATGGCCGCTTCGCTGTGCGGGATTGCAGCGCGTGGCGATAGGGCTCACTATTCAGGCCGAAGGCCGAGAGTAGAGACTAGCCGGAGACTCCTTTGAGTGAAAATCGGTTGCAGCCGTTTCATCTGGCCATCCCCGTGAATGACTTGGGCGCAGCGCGCCGCTTCTATCGGGAAGTACTGAATTGCTCGGAAGGCCGCAGCGACGAGCGCTGGGTTGACTTCGATTTTTTCGGCCACCAATTGGTCATCCACGCGGTTACGGATGAGGGCCGAGGCCCAGATCGCCAAGAGTCCATCGTCGACAGCAATCCGGTAGACGGGCACGACGTGCCGGTGCCCCACTTTGGCATCGTTCTGGAGTGGGCTCGGTGGGAGCTGTTGGCCGAAAGGTTGCGCGAGCTTGGCGTTCGCTTCGTGGTCGAGCCGCACATACGATTCCAGGGGCACGTGGGCGAGCAAGCAACGATGTTCTTCCTCGATCCCTCGGGCAATGCCCTCGAGTTCAAGTCTTTTCGCGACCCTTCGCAGCTTTTCGCAAGCTGATTCGGATTCCATGGTTGCCCTGATGGAACTCACTGGCTACCTGAACGACCTGCTTCGGGTGGAGCGCTTTTCCGACTACTGCCCGAATGGGCTGCAAGTGGAAGGCCGTTCCCAGGTGCGACGGGTCGTTGGTGGCGTCACGGCGTGTCAACCGCTTCTGGACTACGCGGCGGCCATTGGGGCCGACGCGTTACTCGTTCACCACGGGTATTTTTGGAAGGGGGAGCCGGCGGCGATCGTCGGCATGAAGCGTCGGCGGCTGGGGACGCTGCTCGGTCACGACATGAGCCTGCTGGCCTATCACCTGCCGCTCGACGTGCATCCGGAGTTTGGCAACAACTGCCAACTTGGTCGGGTTCTGGGCCTGGAACTGACGGGCCGA
>JBFGYN010000283.1:0-5396 GCA_041587415.1 Candidatus Competibacterales bacterium
GACAGGATTAACAGGATTTGCAGGATTAGACCCAAAGTCCGCAGGATCGAACGTCAAGCCGACCTAGCGCGGAGCAGTGGTTCGGCGCAAGGGGGAACGCATTGGGCGAGGCCGTTCGCGTTGACTCGAATCCTGTAAATCCTGTTCATCCTGTCTAATTCGATTTTGAACTTACATGCGGCGTGAGCCGGGGTTGTGAGAGCGATGAAGAGCAGCGAGATCCGCAGCAGATTTCTCAAGTATTTCGAGAGCAAGGGCCACGCCGTCGTCGCGTCCAGCCCGCTCGTGCCGGGCAACGACCCGACGCTGCTGTTCACCAACTCCGGCATGGTGCAGTTCAAGGACGTATTCCTGGGGCAGGACAAGCGTGCCTACGTGCGCGCGACGACGTCCCAGCGCTGCGTGCGCGCCGGCGGCAAGCACAACGATCTGGAAAACGTCGGCTACACCGCGCGCCACCACACGTTCTTCGAGATGCTCGGCAACTTCTCGTTCGGCGATTATTTCAAGCGCGAGGCGATCCACTTCGCCTGGGAGCTGCTGACCAAGGTCTACGGGCTGCCCAAGGAGCGGCTGTGGACGACCGTGTATCACGAGGACGACGAGGCCTTCGACATCTGGGTGAAGGAAATCGGAGTGCCGAAGGAGCGCTGCGTGCGCATCGGCGACAAGCCCGGCGCGCCGCAGTACCAGAGCGACAACTTCTGGCAGATGGCCGACACCGGGCCGTGCGGGCCGTGCAGCGAGATTTTCTACGACCACGGGCCCGGCATACCCGGCGGGCCACCGGGCTCCAAGGATGCGGACGGCGACCGCTACATCGAGATCTGGAATCTCGTGTTCATGCAGTTCAACCGCGACGAGCAGGGCCGGTTGAACCCGCTGCCCAAGCCCTCGGTCGATACCGGCATGGGGCTCGAGCGCATCGCGGCGGTGCTGCAGCACGTGCACTCGAACTACGAGATCGATCTCTTCCAGGATCTCATCAAGGCGGCGGCACGCGAGACCAACAGCAAGGAGCTCGGCGCCAAGTCGCTCAACGTGATCGCCGACCACATCCGCGCCTGCTCGTTCATGATCGTCGACGGCGTGATTCCCGGCAACGAGGGCCGCGGCTACGTGCTCCGCCGCATCATGCGGCGTGCAATTCGCCACGGATACAAGCTCGGTCAGAAAGCTCCCTTTTTCCATCGGCTCGTACAACCGCTGGTTGACGAGATGGGCGAGGCCTATCCGGAGCTGACGAGCGTCGCGTCAACAGTCGAGCGCATCATTGCGCAGGAAGAGGAACGCTTCGCAGAGACACTCGAGCAGGGTATGCGCATTTTGGATGACTCCATTGCCCGGCTCGCGGGACAGGAGATCCCGGGCGAAACGGTTTTTCGCCTATACGACACTTTCGGATTTCCCGTCGACCTCACCGGCGACATCGCCAGGGAGCGCAACCTTACGCTCGACATGGATGGCTTCGAGAAGGCAATGGAGGGACAGCGCCAGCGCGCCCGCGCAGCAAGCCAATTCGGCGCGACCCATGCCGCCGGCCTTGCCGTGGAGGGGGTCACGGATTTTACTGGCTACGGGCGTGACGACGACGAGTCGCAAATCGTGGGTCTGTTTCGCGGTGACGTGAAAGTGGACCAACTTGGCGAAGGCGAGCGCGGGGTTGTGGTTCTCGACCGGACGCCGTTCTATGGCGAATCAGGCGGGCAGGTGGGCGACACCGGCCTGCTCGAAGCCGACCGTGCGCGGTTCCGCGTGGAAGACACAAAGAAGCAGGGCGAAGGTGTGCACACCCATCTCGGAGTCGTCGAGCAGGGGAGTATCGCGCTCGGACAGACGGTTACTGCGCTGGTCGACGCCGAACGGCGCAATGCCACGCGTCTCAACCACTCCGCGACCCATCTCCTCCATGCCGCGCTGCGTCGTGTCCTGGGCGAGCACGTCACCCAGAAAGGCTCGTTGGTCGCTCCCGACCGATTGCGGTTCGACTTCTCGCATTTCGAGCCCGTTAGCGGCGAGCAACTTGCCGAAATCGAGCGCCTGGTCAACGATCGGGTGCGGGCTAACGATTCCGTGGAAACCAACGTCATGACCATGGACGAGGCGATATCCACTGGCGCCCTCGCATTGTTTGGCGAGAAGTACGGGGAGCGGGTGCGCGTGCTTCGTATGGGCGATTTCTCCACCGAGCTCTGCGGCGGCACGCATGTATCGCGGCTCGGCGACATAGGTTTGTTCAAGATCGTGTCGGAATCGGGCATTGCCTCCGGCGTGCGCCGAATCGAAGCGTTGACCGGGCAGAGCGCGCTGGATCATGTCGCCAAGATCGAGGAGCGGCTGGCCCGGGTCGCGGGTTTGCTCAAGGGTGATCGGGAAAGTGCCGAGGCCAAAGTGCTGCAGTTGCTCGAGCGCAATCGAAAATTGGAGAAGGAACTGGAGCTGCTGCGAAAGCGTGTGGCCAGCGGCCAAGGCTCGGATCTAGCCAGCCAAGCCATCGACGTATCCGGTATCAAGGTACTTGCGGCACGGGTCGACGGCGCCGATTCCAAAGCGCTCCGCCAAGCCGTGGATCAGCTCAAGAACCAGCTTCAGAGCAGCGCCATCGTGCTGGCGTCCGTCGACGAAGGAAAGGTCCGCTTGGTCGCCGGGGTGACCAAAGACCAAACCGGTCGCATCAAGGCGGGGGATTTGGTGAAAAGCGTTGCGGAGAAAGTGGGTGGGAGAGGGGGCGGGCGGCCAGATTTGGCGGAAGCCGGTGGAACGGATCCATCTGCCTTGGAAGCCGCACTCGGCGGTGTACCCGACTGGGTCCGTGATCGCCTGCAAGGCTGATCCGTCGACTTGAGACACAGGGAGGTTCACCAAAAAAAAGATGGCACTGTTGGTACAAAAGTTTGGCGGCACCTCCGTCGGTAGCGTCGAGCGAATCGAGAGGGTCGCCGCGAAGGTCAGGTCTTACCGAGACCAGGGGTACGACATCATCGTCGTCGTGTCCGCCATGTCGGGAGAAACCAATCGATTGCTGGCGTTGGCACAAGAAATCGCGCCACGCCCGAATCCGAGGGAACTGGACGTTCTGCTTGCTACGGGTGAACAGGTCACCATTGCACTGCTGTGTATGGCTTTGGAGAAAGCCGGCTCGCCGGCTCGCTCCTACACTGGCGGTCAAGTCCATATTCTGACGGATAGTGCCCACACCAAGGCTCGAATCAAGGACATCGACAACCGCAATATTCAAGCCGATCTAGCCGCCGGTAATGTTGTCGTCGTCGCGGGTTTTCAGGGAATTGACGAGCGGGGGAACATAACCACCCTCGGCCGTGGTGGCTCCGACACCACTGCGGTGGCATTGGCGGCTGCGCTGAAAGCTGACGAGTGCCAAATCTTCACCGACGTTGACGGCGTCTATACCACCGATCCCCGCGTCGTACCCGAGGCGCGGCGCCTCGACCGTGTCACGTTCGAGGAAATGCTCGAGCTCGCAAGCCTCGGGTCGAAGGTGCTGCAAATACGTTCGGTCGAGTTTGCAGGCAAGTACGCTGTCCCTCTGCGCGTGCTTTCCACGTTCGAAGAAGGCCCCGGTACATTGATTACACGTGAGGAAGACCAAATGGAGCGGCCGCTTATCTCGGGTATCGCCTTTAATCGCGACGAGGCCAAGTTGACCATGGTCGGCGTACCCGACGAGCCCGGCATTGCCCATCGGATTCTCGGGCCCATATCGGACGCAAACATTGAGGTCGACATGATCATCCAGAACGTCAGTGAGGATGGGACCACCGACTTCACATTCACCGTCCATCGCAACGACTATGACCAGGCGTTCGAAATTCTCGAGCGCATCAGCGCGGAGTTGAAGCCCCGTCAAGTCACGGGTGACAACAAGATCGTCAAGATATCGCTGGTGGGTGTCGGAATGCGCTCGCACGCCGGAATTGCCAGTCGAATGTTTGAGGCGCTGGCCCGTGAAGGGATCAACATTCGCATGATTTCCACATCCGAGATCAAGATCTCGGTGGTCATCGAAGAAAAATATCTCGAGTTGGGTGTGCGCGCGCTGCACGATGCCTTCGAACTCGGCCAGGGACAAGTTCAATAGGGAACACCGGGCTCCGCGCCCGCCCGACCTTGACCGAACGATAGTAGAATGATCTGATGATGTTGGATTTTCGCGCGTGGACGCGCATCCAAGCAGCAGAACTAGGCTCGATCAGGACTTTTGGGAATAAACAAAAGGGAACATACAAATAAGGTGAGAAGGGATTCCACCAAGCGTAGGAGGTTAGATGCTCATACTGACACGCCGTGTGGGCGAAACGCTGATGATCGGTGACGACGTCACCGTCACAGTGCTCGGGGTCAAAGGTAATCAAGTTCGCATCGGTGTCAATGCGCCCCGAGATATCGCCGTGCACCGGGAGGAGATCTACGAGCGGATCAAGCGCGAGCAGGAAGAAGAGAAAGACCCGGAGTAGTCCGGGTTTACCTTTCACTGGCCGCCAAGGTAGTATTTCGACCCCGGTACCTACCGGCCGAACAAACGGAGAGATGGCCGAGCGGCTGAAGGCGCTCCCCTGCTAAGGGAGTATGGGGTTAATAGCTCCATCGAGGGTTCGAATCCCTCTCTCTCCGCCAAATGCGCGGACTGGGGCGCAGTTGACAGCCCCAGAGTCGAAATCGACAAACTCGAATTCGATCATTTGCCGCCCTCACTCAACGCGCCCGTAGCTCAGTTGGATAGAGTACCTGGCTACGAACCAGGGGGTCGGGAGTTCGAATCTCTCCGGGCGCGCCATTAAAAACAGAGCAAACACAACGGGATGCGACTTGTCGGTCGCGGTTCCGTTTCACTTCACAATGACTAGTGCCGCACTCTCGCCGGCCCGTCTTTGGCACACCCAGATAGCCGCCTCGATCGATTCCCTCATGCCGTGGCGGGGAGACTCTTCGCCAAGCCAGCCGGTTAGCCGAGGTCAGTCAGCTGCGCTTTCAGCATCTCTTGGTCAGCCGCAATATCCCGGTTCACTACGACGTCGACGAATTCGAGGCCGATCTGTCGACCTTGAAAAACCTCGGCCGCATATAACCGTCGTCGGCAACACTTCGCCCATCATCAACCTGACCGCCGTCGAGCAACTGCCGCTGCTCCAGCAGCTGAACGGCCGCATCACCATCCCCCGCGCGGTCAACCGTGAAATTCTCGTGAACGGTACCGGTGAACCCGGTTCCCGAGAAGTCCAACAGTTGGATTGTGGATTAGGATCAACGTGGTTAAGAGGACAGTGCGGCAAAGTCCGTGACATCGCTAGATGCGACCGAATAGAGCTTCAAGGGCAGCTCTCTGGCCGGCGTGTTTGGCTGGGTTCTGTGTGATCAGCTTACCCAGATTGTGGAGC
>JBFGYN010000284.1:0-5382 GCA_041587415.1 Candidatus Competibacterales bacterium
CCCGCTGCTGGCCTGCAACGGTAAAAAGGTGGAGGTAGATCTGGGCGATGGGATTGCTCTCGCCCACCAGGCGAAAGAATTGGCGTTCAGTGGCCTGCAAGGCCGCGTCGGGCATCATGTTCAGCACGCCAATGTGGAGCTCGCGAATGTCTTGATGGGCCGCCCGTTCAGGGCTGAGGATCGTTTGACCCTGGCGACGGAGACGGTCGAAGGTGGGCAGATCGTTGTGGGCAACGAGGGGCATGCTGGCTCGGCCTTACTGACGGGCTACCACGTCTTCCAGGAGACCCATGAAGTCAGTTTCGTTCCGCACCCGGGCGATCTCACGGGTCG
Source organism: Candidatus Competibacterales bacterium (assembly GCA_041587415.1). Classification (GTDB taxonomy): domain Bacteria; phylum Pseudomonadota; class Gammaproteobacteria; order Competibacterales; family JAHEDQ01; genus JBFGYN01. Next base: position 334 of record JBFGYN010000284.1, read on the forward strand.
TCACCGTATATCCGTAATTACGGGCGAGTGCCTCGTAGCGCGGTGTGCGCGACCGAAACAACCGGGGAAACACCCAACGTACAAAATCGTGTGGATCGATCATGGCGACATAGTCCAGTCCGCGCTCCCGCAAATAGAGATCCAAGTGCTCGTCGAGAAAGTCCTCCCGGTAGTACAGTGGCTTGGGATATCGCTCGGCCCGCTGGAGTAACTCCAGCTCGTCTTCTTCCGTGGCCTGTATGTAGAGAATGAGCGTGTGCCGCGCCAGGTCGCTCATCACCGTGGCGTCGTCCAACTCACAAACACTTCCGCCCGCATCGTTCACGAAATGGTCGTAGCCGTAGATCGCCTGTGCTTTCTTGATGAACTTGGGGACATCGCGCATGGCCTCGACCTCCGCCTCGTGGTGGAGGGCCTGGCGACGTTTGAACTCCGCGAGCGAGAGTCCGTCCAGCTCCGGGTTACCGATCATGCCGAGAAAGCTCGCCAAGGGCTTCAGATGGTCGACCGTGATGTTGTTGCGCACGTAGATCGAGTCGGAGCGCAGCAGATCGCGGAGAAAGCGCACCTGCATCGCCTGCTGCTTGATGTTGTCCAACATCTCTTCGTCGAGATACCGGGTTGCGATTCGATAATCGCCCGAGTAATGGTACCAATGGTGCTGTCGGAGCATCGACGACAGACGCGTTTTACCCACGCCGGACATACCGAGTAGGGTGACGCACTTCTGCTTCCAGTCGTGAAACGCTTGCAGGCTCAGGCGCATCGTGCAGGCGAACGGCAACCGTGTAGGTGAATGGCCGATTATGGTACACCGGGAATGGATTCAAGCGTTAAGGAGGCACTGATGTATTCCGGCGGTCGCCACAAATCAACCTTCGAATTGCAGGCTAGGCGGGTGCCATGAACGGCCGGAAGCTCACCGCTCTGAAACGCAGACTTTTTCAGGTGCTGGAGGCCGGTCAGGCGGGCGACTCGATCTCTCGTGTGGTCGACACTGCACTGGTTGTCTTGATCATCGCGAACGTGTTGGCGGTCCTGGTCGGGACGGTTGACTCGATTGCCGACAAACACGGCTCCGCGTTGACCGCATTCGAATGGTTCTCCGTCGCGATCTTTTCGATCGAGTACGGTCTTCGGCTCTGGGTTTGCGAGCGCAATCCCATTTGGCGGAGCTATGGTCCGTTCGTTGGGCGGCTGCGTTTTGCGATGACGCCCATGGCCTTGATCGATCTGGTCGCAATTCTGCCCTTTTATCTCGCCATTCTCATTCCCGGAATGGACCTTCGGGCGCTCCGAGTCTTCCGGCTCCTGCGATTATTCAAGCTGGTGCGTTACTCTCCGGCCCTGGTCACCATGGGGCGGGTCGTGGCGCTGGAGTGGCGGGCTCTGTCCGCATCGTTGCTCGTCATGATGGCCCTTCTGGTGACGGCGAGCACGGCCATGTACTACGTGGAAGGGGACGATCAGCCCGAAGCATTCGCCAGTATTCCCGCCGCGATGTGGTGGGCGGTCGCAACCTTGACGACAGTTGGTTATGGAGACGTGGTGCCCGTCACGTTTCCGGGAAGGCTCATCGGCGGCATCGTCATGGTGTTTGGCTTGGGGATGTTTGCGCTGCCGATCGGCATCATCGCATCTGGCTTTGCCAATGAGATTCACCGGCGTGAGTTCGTGATTACATGGGGGATGGTCGCAAAGGTACCTTTGTTCGAAGATTTGAACGCCGTGACCATCGCCCGGATCGCCAGTGCGCTACGATCTCGCAGCGTGAGGGCCAAAGAACGCATTTATTCCAAGGGTGATCCGGCGGATGCCATGTATTTTGTGGCCTCAGGCCAAGTCGAAATTCGACTGCCGAAAGGCGCAGTGAGATTCGAAGAGGGGGAGTTCTTTGGCGAGGTCGCGCTGCTCGAGGAATCGGATCGCGCCTCGACGGCCGTCGCTCTCACCGATTGTCGCCTCATGGTGCTGGATTCCAGCGACTTTCGGGAACTGATGCGCATCGATCCCGATCTGCGGAAGACTATCCGCACGGTATCCGATCACCGGATCAAGGCCTGGGAGCAGGAGCAGGAAACCAACGGCGAGGGCCGTTCCTGAGGTCTTTCGGGCGGTTCGTCGTCGAGACGGAAGACCCGAAGCACAAGCTAGTGTCCCGTCCCATAAGTTCGTTGCATTTCAGCGGGGCGCGAGGCGAATCGGTCGGTTTCGAGCGCTCAAATCATGTTCCGGGGAACGCACACGCTCCCCGGCATACTCAGCGACTTTTGCCGTGGGCCTCATCCATGCGGATCACCAGCCGCTTTGCCCAACGCTGGATGACATTTTCGGCATTACCGTATTTGGTCAAGCCGTCGAAGCCACGTTCCCCCTTCTGGGAATCAACCACTGCTGCGACCACCTCACCTGACTGGGAATCCAGGAATTCGGCCTCCATGGATGCGCCGCCCAAGCCAACGCCGCTGATCATCGTCGCTGGATAGAGGTTCGCAGCGATCATGGCTGGCTCCACATCCGTCAAGGCTCCCCGGAAACGCAACGTTTTTGGCGCTGGCTGAGAGACGATCGCATAGTCACTGGCCGCGAGCTCAGCGGCAAGCTGCTCATTGAAGTAGTCGGCCATTTCCTTCAGCTTAGTGGGGTCCAGGGCACGTTTTGCAGCCTCTTCCGAGAGCGATATCTGGACGGGTTCGAGGATGAACTGGTCGTACTCACCGAGAGACTTCCCAGGATCCACGTACGACAGGGCACCCTCGGCGTCCGCATAGGGACTTGGCTGCAGCTTTGAGTAGTCGCTCAAGAATCCCGTTTCCGCTGGTGGCTTTGAAGCACACCCCAGTGCCAGAAGAGCGGCTCCGAATGTGAATATTAAGATGGATGTTCGGATTGCACTGTTCATATATTCTCCTTTGTCGAACTGCTTCGAAGTATGGACAGTGCGACGCGATCCGGTGTTGACCTGGGTCAATCGGTTCGCCATATTCGGGCCATGCTCACTATCCCCGTATTCTTGTACCAACCCGCTCGGGTGATTGCGTTGGGAAGACCTTCGCGAGGCTTCATTTGGCGGCTCGCGCACGAATCACTTCGGCGATGCGCGCGCCGAGCCGAGCAAGCGCGACGCTGTGGGACGCCACCAGCGACTCGAAATCGTTTCCGGCCACCGGCACTTGTTCGCGAAATCCGTGAGCTTCCAGCTCTTCTTCGCCGTCGCCCCGGACCAGCGTCCAGACGCCTTCCAGGATGACGCTTTGTCCGGGCAGGCCGTCGAAGCGGAAAACGTCGACTACGACCTGGTAATCGATCCTTCGGTAGCGGGGCCAAGGATACGACGCGATTCGGTCGGTCCCCAGCTCTTGCATTAGGTTTTGTGCGAGCACTTGGGGCACCTCGGAGCTCAGACTTCCCGCCCAGCGTTGGAACTCGGAAAGTCCAAGGCGATTGTTGCCCTCCCGCGTCACGATCTGGGGCCGATCGAGCATCACGGGAAGAGTGACCGGGCCGATCCCGACGGAGACCGCCTTGGATTCGGCGTCGCTCAGCCCCCTGGGGCTCGCGTTGGCACTCAGTGCGTAGAAATTGCTCGGCGCCGTCTGGCCGGCGCAACCTGCCAGAAGCATCAATCCAAGGCTCACCCAGATTCGTTTCATCGCGGGTAACTCCGTTCACCGTTTTCCGGAAATGAGCGCCTCTGGATGGCGCTCGAGATATTCGGCCATGACCCGGATCGCCTGGGCGGCAGCGGCCAGTTCGGTGAGCGCCTTGTAAAGTTGGCTGCCGAACTCCGTTTTTCGGTCCGTTACCCCTTCGAAGGATCCAAGTGTCGCATCCGCCTGATCGATTGCACGACGCGCGTCTGCCATGAGCTTGTTTGCTTCGACACTGCCGGCACGCAAATTCTTCAATGCCGGAACCAGCTCCGCGTCAATCTCTCTGAGCGCTGACCGAGCCTCCCCGGAAAGTGCTCTCAGTTCGACCAGGGTGTCCCAGATCTCCGGCGCTTCGGCAATTGTCCTGGCCCGGGCCACCGTGAGCTGCAAATCGCGGCCGATCTGCTCGAGGGGAAGCCGGTTGAGTCGAGCGACCAGAGAGGATACGTCAGCCATGATGGAGCCCAGCGCTCCGGGTGCCGTGGGGATGGATGGATAGGGCCCGTCGTAGGTGACCTTGGCAGGTTCGGGATTGGGGACGAAGCCCAGGGACACATACAGCTGCCCGGTCAAGAAGTTTCCGGGCTGAAGCTGGGCGCGCATGCCCCGTGCCACGAGGGTTTCGACGATTCCCCGACTTCGCTCACGCCGCTCCTGGTCCGTCCTCGGAACGTCCTCGTCGGCCAGTTTGACCCGGTCCGGCTGCAAGTGAATCAGAACCGGAATGCGAACGTTTTCATCCTTCGCCTCCACCTCCAAAGCGATGTCTTGAACCGTGCCGATTCGGATGCCTTGGAATTCGACCGGCGCACCGACTTTCAATCCGCGGATGCTGTCCTCGAAATAGAGTACGTAGGGTGTCCACGCGGTCATTGCCGGTTCCAGTGTCGCGGCCTTGGTGGAATACAAGGTAAACAGCTCACCGGGTTTGGCCGGCGCCGAGCGTTCGAACCCGTCGGGTGTCTCGAACGTGATTCCGCCGGCAAGTAGCGTCGCGATGGATTCCACGCGAAAATCGACGCCATCCGCAGTGGCCTCGAAGTGGATACCGGACAGACGCCAAAAGCGGGTATCGCGGCGGATCTCCCGGTCGAAAGGCGCGCGAACGAACACCCGCAACTCCACCTGGCGGTTGCCCTCGGCCAGGCCCGAGGCGACCACCTGGCCTACCGGGAAATGCCGGAAGTAGACGACCGAGCCAACAGCCAGCCCCCCCAACTCATCGGCGACCAACAGGAACTCGGTGCCGTCTTCGTCCAGTGTGAGCACCGGCGGTTCTTCCAATCCGATGAACGACCTGCGTTCTTCACCCTCGGCGGAGGGATCCATGGCGATGTAGGCGCCGCTGAGCAGGGTTTCCAATCCACTGACTTCGGTGGCGGCAACGCGGGGACGG
>JBFGYN010000285.1:0-5380 GCA_041587415.1 Candidatus Competibacterales bacterium
GGATACAACCCTGACCCTGGTGGGCGCGGGCTTGCTGGGCTTGATCGTGGGCAGCTTTCTCAACGTGGTGATACATCGCCTGCCGATCATGCTAGAACGCCAGTGGGTGCGACAGTGCAGAGAGACGTTGGGCGAGAGCCAACCGACCGATTCCGAGCGGTTCGACTTGGTGCTTCCCCGGTCGCGCTGTCCGCAATGCGGGCACGTCATCACTGCGCTGGAAAACCTCCCGGTTCTGAGCTATGTCGTTCAGCGCGGGCGATGCCGCGGGTGCGGCAACGCCATCCCGCTTCAATATCCTCTGGTGGAGGGCGGCACAGCTCTCGTATCCGTCATCGTCGCCTACCAACTGGGCTTCAGCGTAGCCACCGCGGCGGCGCTCGTGCTGAGTTGGGCATTGATTGCGCTGAGCGGCATTGATTTCCGCAAACAACTCCTGCCGGACGCCATCACTCTGCCCATGTTGTGGCTCGGCATGTCCTTGGCACTCGTACCGGTATTCGCCGACCTGCAAAGCAGTGTAATCGGCGCGATGGCCGGGTATCTCGCTCTTTGGTCGATCTATCACCTGTTTCGGCTGGTGACTGGCAAGGAGGGCATGGGATACGGAGATTTCAAGCTACTTGCCGTCCTCGGGGCTTGGCTCGGGTGGCAGTACCTACCGACGATCATCATCATGTCGTCGCTGGTGGGCGCGGTATTCGGCATTGCCCTCATCCTCACGGGTCTCAAGGAGCGAAATGTTCCCATGCCATTCGGTCCCTTCCTCGCGGCGGCAGGCTGGATCACCCTGCTTTGGGGCGAGGAGATCAATTCGGCCTACTTGCAGTTTGCCGGACTCAGCTGAGCAAGCCAGCGGGTGCGGCGTCCGGTTTGGGAACCAGCTCATTCCCACACTCAGGGCAGCGCTGGTTGTGAAAGCCGGACTGCTCGGAATTCAACTGCGCGCAGTCGCGAGCAACCTCGCTCCTGCCGTCGGGAAAAACCCGTTGCAGTCCGCCGCTTGCCGGCGAAGGCGGTCGTTAGCCCGGATATTTCACCAGCATCCGGGGTCCCTGATGAAGTATCCGGGTTAGCCGAATCACGGCTGGTGCCAATATGAATCGCAACAACCGGCGAGAAGTGTTCGTCGTGGGATTGACCGGAGGAATCGGGTGCGGCAAGACCGCGGTATCCGATGCATTCGAACGTCTCGGTGTGCCAGTGATCGACACGGACCGGATTTCGCGCGAGTTGGTGGAGCCGGGCCAGGCCGCATTGACGGAGATCGCCAACTTTTTTGGCCGCGAATGCATCACCGACGACGGCACCCTCGATCGAAAATGGCTCCGCGAGCGAATCTTCTCCGACGCCTCCGCCCGAACGGTGCTCGAGCGCATTCTGCATCCCAGAATTCGGCACCAAGTGTCTGCCCGTTTGGGCAAGTTGAGCACACCCTATTGCGTGGTCGTCGTACCGTTGCTGGTCGAGTCGGGTATGACGGAAATAACCGATCGCGTGTTGGTGGTCGACGCGCCGCTCAGGCTTCAGGTGGAGCGCATCATGGCACGCGACTCGGTTGACGAGGCGCACGCCCGACGCATCGTGGCCGCACAGGCAGATCGCGAGCAGCGGCTCGCCATTGCCGATGACGTCATCGACAATCGTGGCTCCGTGGAGCAGCTTGAGCAGGCCGTGGCGACGCTGCATCGCAAGTACCAGAGACAGGCGGAGTCGATGCGGCGCTGATCTTGGCGAGTCTACGTTGTTCTGGACGGCAGCCTGGGAGACAATGCACGCCGATTCGCTGTCGACCACGGGAAACCCGCTCTTACTATGGAATGCCTTGCTGAACGTTTGTCCCTCGACGAGGGCAAGGTCTTTTACGAGACACCTCTGAATGAACGCATGCGCACGATGCTGCGTCTCGAGTTCATGTTTGCCCAAATCGAGCATTCAATGGGAGGCTCCACCCAGTGGGACACGCGGCACGCGCTGGGTGCCTTCTTCGAAACGTTCAGTGTCATTGCGCGCAACGAGTTCAAGTCGGAGTTGCTCCAGGAATTGGATCGGCATCACGCCAATTTGAGCCGATTGGTAGAAATTCCGAATGTGGATGCGAACGCATTATCCAAGGTATTGAAGAACATCGGAAACACCCGCGACGCACTGTTGAGCTCGGACATAATCTCGCAGCAGTCACTGCGCCAGAACGACTTTTTGAATGCCATTTTGCAACGCAGCAATATCCCCGGCGGAACATGCAATTTCGACTTGCCCGCGATGCATTGTTGGTTGGAGCACACCGAGCCGGAAAGCCGCTCCGGGTACATCGCGGACTGGTGGAAGCCGCTCCGTCCACTGCGGGACGCAATCGCCCTGACTCTGGGACTGATCCGGAACAGCTCCGAGCCACGGGATGAATTGGCACCCGACGGCTCTTTTCAGATGGATTTGGACAAGTCATCTCCCACCCAGCTCATTCGCATCGGTGTGCGACGCGCCGTCAGCGTCTTTCCCGAGGTCAGCGGGGGGCGACACCGTTTTTCGGTGCGATTTCTGGAACAGCCTGACCCCAATTCACGGGCGGCCCAGGTGCGCCGCGACATTACCTTCGAGTTGGCATGTTGCGTGATGTGACGGGGTCTCTGGGAAGGCGAGAAACGCCGGCGATCAGCCCGAACGACACGCCCGAACGTTAACAAGTCGCGATTTCGTCTGCGTAGAAGAGATATTGGCGGCCGTATTGTCGGGACATGACGGGCCATCGTTTGCGCTAGCCCGGATACCTCACCACGGCGGCCTTTGGCGGCGGTACACTTTGTACGCCAGAACTGAGCCGCTAAACTGGACATAAACTTCTACCGATCAACCGCCTGCGAGCTAGCCGAAGGCCGCCCTGGTGAAATATCCGGGCTAGTGGCGTGTTGGCGGATTTTGATGTGGCGTTCGAGCTGCCCCCTACCAGTGCGAAACCTCCTCCATTTCCAACAACAGGTCGTTGAATCCGATTTCCGCGTTCTCCACGACGCAAACGATGTTTCCGACACAACACAAGGATTTCGTTTCACCGCGAATGACCCAGGCGCGGGGCGGCGTCCATCCACGCTTGTCACTGAACATCGATAACTGATCCGCATTCCCCTGCACGATTCGGCGATAGTCGTGCGCAAGCTCGGAAAGCACGCGCATTTGATCCTCCGACATCAGCCCGTAGCCTTCGCTGAAAGAACCGTCGTCACGAAAATGACAAACCACCTGTACACCGTCCAGGATGAGCAGACGCTTGATCATTCCGAACCCAGCGCCGTCGCTGCGGCTTCCAGATCCAGGGTGTCGTTGCGGAGGACAACACCGAGCAAACGGTCCCCGTGTAGACCAACGGATACAGTCCAATCGAAACCGACCAGGGTGAACTGGCGGACCGGGTGGAATCCACCCAATTCCGTCATCATCTCCCACCCGCGGGCCTGCATTTTGGCGATGCTGACGTTGGCCGCACACATGTGCGCCAGGAGCTCCAATACCTCGGGTGTCAGTCGCCGGGAATCCGCGATGCGGTGATTGAGGAGCTCGCCACCGCCACTTGCTTCAAACGCGGCGACTGCCCCGGTCAAATTGAGCAATTGCTCTATCTTTTCCATGTCTCATTGCGCTCACGCCGGCTCCTCGCTCGATGACCGTGTAAAATCCGTGCGCGGTCAGAGCAAATCGAGTGACTCACTGGCCAGGTTTTTTATCATGAAATCGGCAAGTTCGTTGACCGATCCCGTTCCGGTCTCGATCAAGCAGAATACGTTAGCAATGACGCAGATCGAGAACTTCGGACCCTCCACCATCCAGCCGCGCACCGGCGGTAAGGGGCACCCTTCGCTGCAGAGCTTGTTCAGCATCTTACCCTGCATGGCACTCGCCATCGTCGTCGACCGGCACATGATTGACAAGTGCCTCGCCAACTCGTCGCTCAGATCGCCCCTGAACGAGAAACGATCTCCGCGGTACGAGTATTCTCCCGCGGCCACTACGCCAGCCCGGTTGACAAGATCCGCGACCAAGCTCATGTTGCGGCCCCCCGGTAGTTGTTTTTCGGAACGACGCCGAGAACATTATGAACCATGTTCCAGCACTCTCAAGCCAAATGGCGATGCCGGCCAAGATATGTCACGACTTACCGAGTGTAGCCACCGATCAAATGGACTGCCGGCGCAGTGACGAGCACTTCTCGCTGCAGCGAACGTGGCGGTTCGGAAAGTGAACCGGCAGGCGTTCTCAGGAGGCTCGGCGCGCTTTTGTACGATTCTCTGCTGTTGCTCAGTGTCGCATTTCTCGCGACGGCGCTGCTCTTGCCTTTCAGCCGGGGGGAAGCAATAGCCGCCGGAAGCGTCCTATTCAAATTGTACCTGCTCGCAGTGGCTTTCCTATTTTACGGCTGGTTCTGGACCCACGGCGGCCAGACACTCGGTATGCGTGCATGGCGCATTCGTCTGATCAGGGAGGACGGACGCCATCTCGGGTGGACGGACGCCATTGTACGATTCGTCTGCGGGATCTCGTTGTTGGCGCCCATGGCGATTGGCCTGGTATTTTGGACACAGCCGGAGGCTAGACTGCCCGTCGTCATACTGGGGCTACTGCCACCGCTTGTGGCCTTCTCGTGGATTCCTTTCGGTCGAAAGGGTCTTGCCTGGCATGACCTGGCGTCCAAGACACGCATGATTCGACTGCCGAAAGAAATATCGGCAAGACAGCCCTGACGTATCAGCGGATCCGGGAAAATGCAAGAGCCCCGGCAGCGAAGAACATGGCGGTCGGCAGAACCGCGGCAATGAACGGCGGGAGACCATAAACCAGTCCGAATCCCCCCATCGCCCGGTTCACCAGAAAAAATCCAAGCCCGATCAAGATACCCACGAACAGGCGCTGGCCGAACGCGGCTTGTCTCAGGGGCCCGAATACGAACGGGGTTGCAATGAAGAGCATGACCAGGTTTCCGAATGGCGCCACTAATTTTTGCCACCAGGCGAGGTGGTGGGAGCGCGAATCCAAGCCGTTCTCATCCAGATAGTCCAAGTACGACCACAAATCGCGCAACGAGATTTCGTCGGGGTCCAGGCTCAGAATTTCGAGCAAGGACGGGCTGATGGAGACGCGCCAGGGCTCCGAGGCATAAGTCTCGATCCTTGCGGCCGGACCGTCCACCCAGGTGGATTGCACGTGATCGAGTTGCCACCCGCCCTTCACGTGCCGCGCCCCGTCTACACGAGCAAAGCGCTTGAAGCGATTCTCGTCATCAAATTCGTACAGCTCAATGTTGGCAAGCTCACCGCTCGTACGGAGCTCTCGAACCCACACCACCCGCGAGCCATCCTTAGCCCAAAATCCCTTTTCACCTCGAATCGAC
>JBFGYN010000286.1:0-5376 GCA_041587415.1 Candidatus Competibacterales bacterium
AGGCGCGTAGCTCAGCTGGTTAGAGCACCACCTTGACATGGTGGGGGTCGTTGGTTCGAGTCCAATCGCGCCTACCAGATTCGTGATCGCGAGGACGGTGCGGCGACTATGGTCTGCCGCACCGTCCTCGTTCGTTGGAACGCCCTCGACGCAGGCTGCATGTCGGCCTTGGCAACCATAAGTTCCTTTTCCAACAAGGGTTCGGCCCACATCACTGCTTGAGGCGCGGCGGTGTCCGCTTTACAATCCGCGATCGCGTTACCAGCAGTGACAGCGGCGACGTGAAAAATTAGCGACCAGGAGGACTGGGTCATAGCGAAACGAGGCGGATTTCGGCCCCCCCAACCGGAGGAGCCGCAGCAGCGAATCAATAGAGCGATCCGAGTGCCCGAGGTACGGGTCATAGGCGCGGACGGCGACCAGGTGGGGATCATTCCGACGCCGGAAGCCATCAGCATGGCGGCTGAGTTGGACCTGGACCTGGTCGAAGTCTCACCAACGGCGCAACCGCCGGTTTGCCGAATCATGGACTACGGCAAGCACAAGTTCGAACTGAGCAAGAAGGCTCAGGAGGCGAAGAAAAAGCAGTCTCGGATTCAGGTGAAAGAGGTCAAGTTCCGACCTGGGACGGACGAAGGAGACTATCAGGTAAAGCTTCGCAACCTGGTGCGTTTTCTCGAAGAAGGCAACAAGGCAAAGGTTACCCTGCGTTTTCGGGGTCGTGAGATGGCCCACAGGGAACTGGGCTCGAAACTCCTCAAGCGTGTGGAAGTGGATCTTGCGGAGTACGGCCTCGTGGAGCAGGAGCCCCAAATGGAAGGTCGCCAGATGGTGATGATACTGGGGCCCTCGAAACGCAAATAGCGGCGACGCGCACCCGCCATGCCGCGGGGCGGGTGCCTTGTAAACAGCAAACGAATGCGAGGCGGAGAAGGCAGATGCCTAAGATGAAGACTAACCGCGGCGCGGCGAAACGGTTCCGGCGCACGGGCTCCGGTGGATTCAAGCGCTATCAATCCCATGCCCGACATATCCTCACGAAGAAGAGCGCCAAGCGTAAACGGCATCTTCGCGGTGGGACCGAAATTGCAGCGTCGGACGAGCGTGCCGTGAACCGCATGCTTCCATACAGCTGAGGGGCGCGCAACGATGGCACGAGTAAAGCGCGGCGTAACCGCCCACCGAAAGCACAAGAAGGTTCTGACGAAGGCCAAGGGTTACTACGGTGCCCGCAGCCGAACGTTCAGGACGGCCAAACAGGCCGTCACGAAAGCGGGGCAGTATGCCTACCGTGACCGCAGACAACGCAAGCGCCAGTTCCGATCACTGTGGATTGTGCGAATTAATGCCGGCGCGCGATTGTGTGGCTTGTCCTACAGCCGATTGATCGATGGTCTCCACAAGGCGGGGGTCGAGGTGGATCGTAAGGTTCTGGCGGATCTGGCTGTTCACGACGACGTTGCTTTCGCTGCATTGGCTGACAAAGCCAAGGCAGCGCTCGCGGCCTGAGGGGTTCCGAGCCGGCGCGCCACGGGGCGCCCGCCTGGCTCTCCATCGATGAGCTGAGGTACGGGAAGGGCCGGGCTCGGTGCCACGAGCCGGGCACTTTCCTTTTTTGTGTGTCGCATTCGGGGGAACGTGCGTTTTGGAGGATCTCGCGGAACTGGTTCGCGAAGCGGACTCCTGCATAGTCGGGGCTGCGGATCTTGCCGACCTGGATCGCGTTCGCGTTCGGTACCTGGGCAAGAAGGGCTTACTCACCGAGCGCCTGAAGCAATTGGGCGGAATGGCGCCCGCGGAACGGAAAGCAGTTGGTCAAGCGATCAATGGGGCCAAGGAGCAGGTGTGGAGCGCAATCGAGGCGCGCCGGGCCCATCTGCAGGAGGCACAGCTCGAAGCCCGTCTCGCGGCGGAAGGCATCGACGTCACGCTGCCCGGTAGAGGGCAGGGCACGGGTGGGCTGCACCCCATCACTCGCACCCTGGAGCGTATCAATCGCTTCTTCACCGGTGTGGGCTTCCACGTGGCCGAGGGGCCGGAGATCGAGACCGATTTCCACAATTTCGAGGCGCTGAACATTCCGTCTCATCATCCCGCCCGCGCCATGCACGACACCTTTTACTTCGACGCCCACACGGTGCTGCGCACTCACGCCTCGCCGGTACAGATTCGGGTTATGGAAACCGAACAGCCGCCGATCCGAATCATTGCGCCGGGCCGAGTCTACCGATGCGACTCGGACTTGACCCACACGCCGATGTTTCACCAGGTCGAAGGTCTGTTCGTCGACGAGAATGTCAGCATGGCCGATCTGAAGGGCACGCTGAGTGACTTCATGCGCCACTTCTTCGAACGCGAGGACTTGGGCATCCGCGTTCGACCCTCCTACTTCCCGTTCACGGAACCGTCGGCGGAGGTGGACATCGAGTGTGTCATGTGCAGCGGCGGCGGGTGCAGAGTCTGTTCCCATAGCGGGTGGCTCGAGGTCCTGGGCGCCGGAATGGTCCATCCCCAGGTGTTCACGAACGTGGGCATCGATGCCGAGAAGTACACCGGCTACGCCTTTGGCATGGGCGTCGAGCGACTGGCGATGCTCCGGCACGGAGTCAACGACTTGCGTCTGTTTTTTGAGAATGATCTTCGCTTCTTACGGCAGTTTCGTTGATCGGCCGATGCCGAACCCGAACCCGGACAGTGAACCGTCACCATGAAGTTCAGTGAAAGCTGGCTACGGCAGTGGGTTGACCCTCCGATCGCCACAGACGAGCTCGCGGAAGTGCTGACCATGGCCGGGTTGGAAGTGGATTCGGTCACCCGTGCCGCGCCCGAATTCCATGGAATTGTCGTTGGCCGGGTGCAAGCGGTCGCACCGCACCCGGACGCCGACAAGCTCCGTATTTGCCAAGTCGACGTCGGTGCAGGCGAGCCGCTCCAGATAGTCTGCGGCGCGCCCAACGTGCAACCGGGAATGCACGCGCCCACTGCGAAAGTGGGTGCGCAGCTTCCGAGCGGCCTCGAGATCAAGAAGGCCGAGTTGCGCGGGCAGGAGTCCCAGGGGATGTTGTGCTCGGCGTCCGAACTCGGTCTGGCGGAGAAATCCGCTGGTCTCATGGCGCTCGACGAAGACGCCGAGCCGGGAACGGATATTCGTCAGTACCTGGCACTTGACGATTCTGTCATCGAAATCGATCTCACACCCAATCGCGGCGATTGCCTGGGTCTTGCCGGCATCGCCCGTGAAGTGGCGGCGCTTTGTCGCGTGGCGTCGACGCCCCTCGAGTTCCAGGCCGTCCCGCCGGAAGTTGGCGACAGTTTTCCCGTGCTGCTGGAGGCGCCGGAGGATTGTCCGCGGTACCTTGGCAGGGTGCTTCGGGACGTCGATCCGACGGCCAGCACGCCCCGTTGGATGGTGGAGCGACTGCGTCGATCCGGCGTCCGCTCTCTTGGCCCGCTGGTGGACGTCACCAATTATGTGATGTTGGAGCTGGGTCAGCCCCTCCATGCTTTTGATCTGAGCAGTCTGCGAGGCGGCGTCGTGGTGCGCCGAGCCCGCGCCGGCGAGCACCTTGTTTTGCTCGATGGAACGGAGCTGACGCTCGACGAGGAATTGCTGCTGATCGCCGATCAGGAGCGTCCGCTTGCGCTGGCCGGAATCATGGGTGGCGAAGGGAGTGGCTGCGACGACTCGACACGCGACGTGTTCCTCGAAAGCGCATTCTTTCACCCTCTCGCCATTGTGGGCAGGGCGCGCCGGTTTGGGCTGCACACGGATGCGTCGCATCGATTCGAACGGGGGGTCGACCCGGCATTGCAGCGCTGGGGAATCGAGCGCGCGACACAGCTCTTGGTCGAGATCACCGGCGGGCGCCCCGGGCCGGTCATCGAGGCGGAAAGCGAGCGGGACCTGCCGGCACGCCCGCCGATTTCGTTGCGCACCGGTCAAATCGAGCGTCTACTCGGGATGTCTTTTTCCACGGAACAGGTCGAGGAGATGCTCGGGCGGCTCGGCATGCGCATGACTGGGGGCCCCGAGCAGTGGGCCGTTACGCCGCCGAGCTTCCGTTTCGATGTATCGATAGAGGCCGATCTCATCGAAGAAATCGGGCGCATGCACGGGTACAATCATCTCCCCACTGCGCGGCCGTATGCCCGCTTGGGCATGTCGCCGCAGCCGGAATCCGTCCTATCCCTTGCCCGGCTCCGGACTGCCCTTGTCGATCGCGGCTACCAGGAGGCGGTAACTTACAGCTTCGTCGACCCGCAGGTTCAAGCCAGTCTCGATCCGGGTCGCGATCCCATTGCGCTGGCGAATCCGATCTCCTCGGAGATGTCCGTCATGCGCACCAGCCTCTGGCCCGGCCTGCTCGGTGCGTTGCGTTACAATTTGGCGCGCCAGCAAACACGGGTCCGTCTGTTCGAGTCTGGTCTCGTGTTCTTGCGCCAGGAGGGCAGCACGCGCCAGGCACCCTGTCTGGGTGCCCTGGTTTGCGGTGCCGCGTTGCCCGAGCAGTGGGGCGAAGGCGCGAGGAAAGTCGACTTTTTCGACCTAAAAGGCGATTTGGAGGCCATGCTGGATTTTGGCGGCAATCTGGGTGGAACGCGCTTTGAAGCCGCCCGGCACCCCGCTCTGCACCCGGGGCGATGTGCGCGAATCGTGCGCGATGGCGCCGAGGTGGGCTGGATTGGCGCGATTCATCCCAAGGTCGAAAAGGTGCTCGACCTGGGTACGGAGGTGCTCGCTTTCGAGGTGTTGCTCGATGGGATCACCCGTGTTCCGATCCCCGAGTTTCGCGAGCTGTCCCGATTCCCGTCCATACGTCGCGACCTCGCTGTGGTGGTGGACGAGACTGTTCCCTATCAGTCCGTGCGCGACTGTGTAGCCAGGGCCGGTGCGGATTTGGTTCGCGACGTCGACTTGTTTGATATTTATTTCGGCCGGGGAATCGATCCAGGGCGAAAAAGCCTTGCTATAAGCTTGATTTTGCAAGCAGAATCCCGCACTCTCACGGATGATGAGGTCGAAACGGTCATCCGGCGGATAATCGGGCGGCTCGAAGGGGAGTTCAACGCGACCTTGAGGAAATAACAACTATGGCGCTGACCAAGGCCGATATGTCTGAGCAGCTCTTCGAAGAGCTGGGTTTGAACAAGCGTGAGGCGAAAGAACTCGTGGATCTCATGTTCGAGGAGATTCGCCATACGCTGGAAAGTGGTGAACAGGTGAAGTTGTCGGGATTCGGCAATTTTGACTTGCGGGACAAGAACCAGCGTCCCGGGCGAAATCCGAAAACGGGTGAGGAAATTCCCATATCTGCCCGTAGAGTCGTGACTTTTCACCCTGGACAAAAGCTGAAGGCACGGGTGGAAGCCTATGCC
>JBFGYN010000287.1:0-5371 GCA_041587415.1 Candidatus Competibacterales bacterium
CCCTGCATTCCTCGCCGGCGGGGCGGCGCTTCGGTCGCCAATCCGGTTCCCTGCGGACAACCGACGAGCGGGCTGCCAGAATCGTTCGACTGCCGCTCTGGATCGGGATGGGCGATGCGGAACTCGATGCCGTGGTGAGCGCTTTGGCGGCCGAGCTGACTCACGACTCTGCACGGACTTAGAGGGCGATACATCGTGCAGCTTTCCATCGTCACCACTCTCTACCGCTCCGCTCCGTATCTGCAGGCATTTTACGAGCGAACAGTCGAGACAGCCGAGCAGATCACGGACGATTTCGAACTCGTGCTCGTGAACGACGGCTCACCCGACGAGTCACTGGACGTGGCCATCGAGTTGCACCGCCGCGACCCTCGCGTCGTGGTCGTGGACTTGTCGCGAAATTTCGGTCACCACAAGGCGATGATGACCGGTCTGATGAACACTCGCGGGGAGCGTATTTTCCTCATCGACTGCGATCTCGAGGAGGCGCCGGAACTGCTTCGAACATTTGCCGAGCGCTACGACCAAAACGGCTGCGACGTCGTTTACGGTGTGCAGCAGCAACGCAAGGGAGGGGTCGTCGAGCGCATCCTCGGCGCCGTCTTCTACTCCCTGTTTCGCCGCCTGGCCAACGTCGATTTGCCGCGCGACGTGGTCACAGCGCGGCTGATGAGCCGCCGCTATGTCGACGCGCTGATTCTGCATCGGGATCATGAGGTCTGTATCGCCGGGCTTTGGGCGATAACCGGATTCCGTCAAGTACCCCTCCAGATCCAAAAACTCGACAAAGGGGAAACTTCCTACACCTTCGCGCACCGGGCGGCCGTGATGGTGAATGCGGTCACCTCTTTCTCGAGCCGCCCGCTGCACTACATCTTCTACATCGGCCTGTTCATTTCCGTGATTTCGGCTGTTTTTATTTGCTACCTGATGGTTTCCAAGCTCGTCTTCGCTCAGATCATGGACGGTTGGACATCGCTCATCGTTTCTATTTGGTTCATTGGTGGGCTGATCATTTCCTTCCTTGGTGTCATCGGGATCTATATTTCCCGTATCTACAACGAATCAAAGGACCGGCCCTACACCATTGTGCGCGCGCGCTACGGGGGCAATCATGGAGAGTGATGCAAACCCTCAATGGCTCCAACTCGTCGACCGGTACTACACCGACAAGCTCGCCACCCATGGTGCAACACCGAAAGGTGTCGACTGGAATTCCCAAGAATCCCAAGAGCTTCGCTTCAGCCAGCTGTGCAGGGTCCTGGGCGATGGGGGCTCGGGCACGATCAATGACATCGGTTGCGGCTATGGGCAGCTTTTTTCGTTTTTCGAAGCCAGGGGAATGCGCCCGAACTATCTGGGCGTAGACGTCTCCCAGGCGATGATTGACGCCGCGCGAACCCGAATCGGCGAGCGCTCGAACACGCGTTTTCTTTGCGCAACGGTCCCGGATCGCACAGCCCAATATTCCCTTGCCAGCGGCATATTCAACGTCCGTTTGAGCGTACCCGATGCGGAATGGTCGCAATACGTCCTTGCCACCCTCGATATGATGGCCCGGCACAGCTCGGTGGGGTTCGCATTCAATTGCCTTACTCGCTACTCGGACCCGGAATACATGCGCCCGGACCTCTATTACGCAGATCCGTGTGCTCTGTTCGACCATTGCAAGCGCCATTACTCGCGCAACGTCGCCCTGCTACACGATTACGATCTCTACGAGTTCACACTCATCATTCGCAATTGCGGTTGAGCACATGAAAACCCCACTCGTCATATTCGGCGCCGGAGACATCGCGGAGCTCGCGGACTTTTATTTTGCGAACGATTCAGGCTACGAGGTCGTTGCTTTTTCGGTCGACGGAAAATACGCGACCGACGAAGTCGCGTTCGGACGACCCTTGATCCCCTTCGAGGAATTGGAGCGCGCGTACTCGCCTAGCGATTACTCGCTGTTCGTGGCACTCAGCTACACGCAATTGAATGCCTTGCGCCGGGAAAAATGCAAAGAGGCCAGAATCAAGGGATACCGGCTTGCCAGCTACGTGAGTTCTCGTGCGACGGTCTGGCGTGGCTTCGAGCCGGCCGAAAACTGCTTCATTCTCGAGGACAACACGATTCAGCCCTTCGCTCGGGTTGGCCAAAATGTCACCCTGTGGAGCGGTAATCACATTGGGCACCATTCCCGCATCGGGGATCACACCTTCATCGCCTCTCATGTGGTGGTATCCGGTGGGGTGGAGATCGGAGAGCAGTGCTTCATCGGCGTGAACGCTACCCTTCGAGATCACATTCGAGTCGGTGATCGGTGTGTCATCGGTGCCGGAGCCCTGGTGTTGAACGATGCCGCGCCCGAGGGGGTCTATCTCGGCCGCGAAACCGAACGCTCACGAGTACCCTCATCCAGACTGCGCAGAATCTGATCCGGCAGATGAAGTGGCGAAAGCTCGGCAATGTCTTTTGCCCGCGGGACGCCTACCCGTGGATGCGATCACACGCCGCGAACCCGATCGGCGTTCGCGTCCAGGACGATTTGCACCGGATATATTTCAGCACTCGTGACGCCGAGAACCGTTCAAGCATTGCCTGGATCGAGGTTGACCTCCGGCGCCCTACGCGGGTGTTGCGTATTGCCGAGCGGCCGGTTCTGGCGCCAGGCGCAATCGGGCGCTTCGACGACAGTGGATGCTCGATTGGTTGTTTGATTCGCCGCGGGAGCTCGCATTGGCTCTACTACATGGGTTGGAATCTCGGCGTGACAGTTCCCTGGCGAAACGCCATCGGTCTGGCCGTCAGCGATGACGGCGAGCATTTCGAGCGGGTTTCGCGCGCACCGGTCATTGACCGAAGCGATGCGGACCCCTACACACTCTCTTACCCGTGGGTGATCGACGATCACGGCATGCTGCGAATGTGGTACGGCTCGAACCTCGCCTGGGGCAAGGAAAGCTCCGACATGGACCACATGATCAAATATGCGCAATCCTCTGACGGGCGAAACTGGTCGCGCGATGGTAACGTGGTGCTTCATCCGGGGGACGCAGGCGAGTACGCGTTTGCCCGTCCATGTGTCGTTCGCGACCGTTCGGTGTACCGCATGTGGTATGCATACCGAGGATCTGCCTATCGCATTGGTTACGCCGAATCTCCTGACGGGCTTGCCTGGTTGCGCAAGGACACCCAGGTGGGAATCGACGTGAGCGCGGGCTCCTGGGACTCGGACAGCATCGAATATCCCTGCGTGTTCGATCACGGTGGAGAGCGCTACATGCTGTACTGCGGCAACGGCTACGGCCGAAGCGGTTTCGGTATTGCCATACTGGACGCTCCCTGAGTGCCAGGACCTGGTTACACACCCGATGTTTGCGACCTGTGCGGTTGCCGTGAGTCGGACGCCCTCATCGATTTGAAGACGGGTCGCGCGATGTTGTCGGATCGGCGAATCGCGCGCCGGAATCTGGTGAAGTGGGTCTGCCGGGAATGTGGGCTCGTTCGAAGCGGCTCGCCGTTCGACGGGCTCGGGGATTATTACGAGGACGAGTACAACACCAGCCATCAACCCGAACATCAGTTCTACACCGCCGATGGGCCGGTCCCCAGGAGCCAGGTCATGTGCGATTGGCTCGTCTCGGGCATGGGAGAGTGGCGGTGGCACGGTGTCCGCCGGTGCCTCGAGGTTGGGGCGGGCCGGGGTCTGCTGCTCCGGGCGCTGTCGAGACGATTCCCGCACACGGCGTTCCTGGGTGTGGAACCGAGCCAGCACGGCGTCCGAGCGGCATTGGCCGACGGCGTCCACATGCGCCAGGGCACGGTGGCGTCCGTTCGTGAGGACGAATTCGACGCGGTCTACTCCATAGCAACCGTCGAACACGTAAACTCGCCCAGCGACTTTCTGCGGGATATTCGCTGCAAGCTGCGGCCCGGTGGCATGCTGTTTCTCGTTCAGCCGACCCAGGACGTGCCCAGCTACGACGTCTTTTTCGTCGATCACCTGCATCATTTCGGCAGTGAACATTTGCGCCAGTACGCCACGAAATGCGGCTTTCGGGAGCACGGGTTCGTCGTCGGTCACCCGCTCATGCCGACGTTCTCGTTGCATCTCTGGCAGGCGGTCGAGCATGGTTCATCGCGGATGCCGTTCCACTGGGGTTATACCGCGTGCCGTGAAGTCGCGGCGCAACTCGTCGCTGACACGGGGCGCTTGGATGCGCTGCTGGATCGTCTCGAGCGGGCTGATCGCCGGGTCGCCGTTTTCGGCTTGAGTGAAGTCTACTGGCTGCTCTGCGCCTATTCGCGGCTGGGAAGTTTCCAGCCGGTTTGTGGATTGGATGACGAACCCAAAAAGCCCGAGTACGCAAAGCTTTCTTTTCCGGTTATGTGCCCGGAGGACTGTGTGGCATTGGGGGTGCAAGACGCGATACTGGCCATGAACAAGAATTACTATCCGTTGGCACGCGAACGACTCGAAAAACTGGGCATTCGAGCTCATGCCGCGTTGACGTAGCGAGCTGGGAAACCGAACGGCCCGGGGAGCGTTACATGAGGGTGAGTTGCAAACAATCGGACTGGCTGGTGCTCGCGCTGGAATCGACCCGTTGTCTCGGCTATTGCGTCGTCGAGGACGTGTTGGATCGGAACGCACAGGAGGAGACCCGGGCGCGAATGTATCGCGTCCGGGAGAACATTGAGACGGACGTCGGTATCGAGCGTTTGCAACGCGCAGGCGAGCTCGGCGTGCTTCGCTTGATGATGGCCTACGACCCGTATTTTCTGAAGGTCCTCGAGATACCGGCGCTGCTTGCCGTGGTCGACAACACCGTCACCGACACGGCAATTTTGCATCTCCAGAACGGATTCGTGCTGCCGTCGTTCGAACCCGATTCGGCACCGGATGTATTTCAGAACAATTACCACACGGACTTTCGACGGGTCCTGAATGGCTACCTCTGCTCCATCAATGCCCTATTCGCGATCGACGAGTTCAGTGCGGCGAATGGCGGCACACTGGTTGTTCCGGGCAGCCACCAGCGAACGGAGCAACCCGCAATCGGGTTCATGGAAGCGAGCGCAGTACCGGTGGAGTGTCCGGCGGGCTCGATGATCGTTTTCGACTCCACGCTATGGCACGCCGCCGGCCGAAATGTCTCCGGGAAAGACCGGATTGGCATCAACCACCAGTTCACACGCTCGTATTTCAAGCAACAGATCGACTACGTTCGAGCGCTCGGGCCGAAATCGGTCGAAGCCCACCCGCCCCGGACCCAGCAACTGCTCGGCTATTTCACACGCGTGGTGACCAGTCTGGACGAGTACTATCGGCCAGCCGAGGAACGGCTCTATCGGGCGGGTCAGGGCTAACCCGGATATTTCA
>JBFGYN010000288.1:0-5355 GCA_041587415.1 Candidatus Competibacterales bacterium
CGAAGCCGGCCTGCACCCCGCTGGACAGCAGGGCCTGGCGAGTCGCACCGAACCCGCCTTCCCGGGCCATGTCGGGCAACACAGCGGCCGACGCGAACCAAAGGCTGAGCGAAGCGATCTCGGCCGCGACGAGCATGGCGATGGAGATCCGCTTGGATTCACTGGTCGGCAATTGTACTGTCAAGCCCGCGGCTCTCGGCGCTTCTCTGGGACTGGCCTCGGGTAATCGGGATTCGATTCACAAATCAGAAGCGATCGATCACCGTGAAGCCGAGGGTATCGAAACTTTCCATGGACGCGAGTACCGCACCCGCTTGCGCGAGAGGAACGGTCCGGGTCACGAGCCGCCCCGGGGCCAGGCGTCCGGTCGCGACCAGTCGAAGCATCGCGTCGTAGCGGCATGGTGGCATGCCCTTGCTGCCAAAGAGTTCGATTTCGTGGGCGATGATCGTATCGATTGGAATCGAGAGATTACCGCCACTCTCCCCCGCCGTCATGCCAATCTGCACATGGCGCCCGCGCTTGCGCAGGCTAAAAATCGCGTTGCGACAAGTGGACTCCAATCCGAGTGCGTCGACCGATAGGTGGGCGCCGCCGCCCGTGATGGCCTTCACCGCCGCCACCGGATCGCCGACTTCTGCCCCGTTCACGACCTCCACCGCGCCGAGCTGTTGCGCAAACGCGAGTTTATCGGGATGGATGTCGACACCTACCACGAGCCCGCCAAGAGCATTGGCGATTTGCACCGCGGACAACCCCACACCACCACATCCGTAGACGACCACCCACTCTCCGGGCCTGACGGGTGCGCGCGCCGTCAAGCCGTGAAACGCCGTCATGTAGCGGCATCCCATTCCCGCGCCGTCGACGTAATCGACTTCGCTGGGGAGATGAACGAGATTGAAATCGGCCTCGTCGACCGCCACGTACTGGGCAAAGCCACCCCAGGACTGGAATCCGGGCATCACAGGGCGATCACAAATATTCGCTTGCCCCTGCCGGCACATGGGGCAAGTGCCGTCTCCTCCGCTGAATGGCACGATGACGCGCTCGCCGCCCCTGAATCCGCCC
Organism: Candidatus Competibacterales bacterium; assembly: GCA_041587415.1. Lineage (GTDB taxonomy): Bacteria > Pseudomonadota > Gammaproteobacteria > Competibacterales > JAHEDQ01 > JBFGYN01. The sequence continues at coordinate 1,072 of JBFGYN010000288.1, forward strand.
ACGTCCGGGCCCACCGCCTCGACCACACCGCACATCTCGTGACCGAGAACGTGCGGCAATTCCAGGAATCCGGGCCAGTGCTCAGCCCAGGCATGCCAGTCACTGCGGCAAATTCCGTTGGCCCGCACGCGTATCACCGCCCCGGCGCGGGCGGGCGCCGGGTCCGGAACGTCATGAATTTCCAGTGGCTGGTTGAAAGCGACCAGAACTGCCGCTTTCATGGCGTCCCGCCCCCGTGTCCAGTTGCTGAATCGTGCTCAGCCCGGGGGCAGAGTGGGTACCGAGTTGGGAAATTAGGCAGAAATCCGGGATATCGAGCCGATCCGGTCCTCGAGCCCGATCGACCAAATTCCGAGTACCCGCGCGCCATCGGCGACTCACGCGGTGTCGTTTCCGCCGTTTTTCCGCCCACCCCAAAGCCACTTCCAGTTGCTGCCTTTCGTACTGTGGCGCCGGGTCTCGACGGTCATGAACTGGCGGTGTTTCTCGCCCGTGTACAGTTGGCGGGGCCGGCCAATCTTGTTGTCGCCCTTGTCCAGCATTTCCTTCCAGTGGGCAATCCAACCGACCGTCCGCCCGATTGCGAACAGGACGGTGAACATGTTCGTGGGGAAGCCCATGGCCTTCAAGATGATTCCCGAGTAGAAATCAACGTTCGGGTACAGCTTCTTGTCAACGAAATACTGATCCTCCAGCGCGATTCTCTCCAGCTCCCGAGCGATATCAAGCAACGGGTCCTTCTTGTGGCCCAGTTCCTCGAGCACTGCGCGACAAGTCTGTTGCATGACTTTGGCCCGCGGATCGTAGTTTTTGTACACCCGATGCCCAAAGCCCATTAACCGGAACGGGTCCTTGGGATCTTTGGCGCGTGCCACGAATTCCGGAATCCTTTTCTTGGTACCGATTTCCGTGAGCATGTTCAGGACGGCCTCATTGGCACCGCCGTGGGCGGGCCCCCACAGCGAGGCGATGCCCGAGGCGACACACGCGAACGGATTGGCTCCGGACGATCCCGCTAAACGAACGGTGGAGGTCGAGGCATTCTGCTCGTGGTCGGCATGGAGAATGAGAATGCGGTCCATGGCCTTGGCAAGCACTGGATTGACCTCGTAGGGCTCTGTGGGCGTCGCAAACATCATGTTCAGAAGATTCGCCCCGTAACTCAACGAATTGTCCGGGTAGATAAAGGGCTGCCCTACTGCGTATTTGAATGCGTAGGCACCGATGGTCGGCATCTTCGCGATCAGTCGGTGGGACGCCACCATGCGCTGATGGGGATCGCTGATGTCCGTGCTGTCGTGGTAGAAGGCAGATAATGCCCCGACGACGCCGACCATGATCGCCATCGGGTGTGCACCACGCTTGAATCCTCGAAAAAACGTCTGCAGCTGATCGTGCAGCATGGTGTGGTGCGTAATGTCGTACTCGAACTGTTGCTTCTCCTCGGGGGACGGCAATTGGCCGTGCAGGAGAAGGTAACAGACATCCATATAATCACTGTTCTCGGCGAGCTCGTCGATTGCGTAGCCGCGATGCAGAAGGACGCCCTGCTCACCGTCGATGAACGTGATCGAGGAGTCACAAGAAGCGGTCGACGTAAAACCCGGGTCATAGGTGAACATGCCCGTATCCCGGTAGAGATTTCGAATGTCGAGCACACCCGGCCCCAGGGTACCCTGGCGATACGGTAGGTCGTAGGATTTCCCAGTCTCGCTGTCTACTAGCTTGAAACGGCTTCCGTTTTTCGGCTCGGTCTCATCTGGCTTTTTCGCCATGCTTTGCTCCTTGGTATTGGCTGAAGGCGAACACAAAGGATGGTGCCCGCCTACCAGGGCGACATTATGGCATCGATCGGCACCCTGTCTGCAGGGGTCTCCATGATGTTCACCCGCAGCGATCATTTCGCGCAGGGCTCCTTGCTGAAGAATCCTATGGGCTGCTCGAACACCGTTGCGCTCAGCAGAGAACCGGCGAACCCGATGCGGTCACCCGATCCTCTTGCACACGCTGACCACCAACCGCACCAGGTCGCCCGCCCTCCCACCAAGTGTCCGAATGCCGTTCCCACGTGCACTTTGCAGAAGTCGGCAGCGGTCGTTCGTGCTCTGACTGTGCCGGAATGTGCGCTTCGATTGCCCGACGCATCCACCGCGTCGACGACGAAAAAATACTCCGTGTCGGGAGTGAGCTTGTCCGCACGAAAGGTCGTCGCAATGACAAGATTCGCGTTTACCTGCTGATACGGTCCCGAGGGAGAGTTCGCCTGCAGCACATTGTAGCCGGCCAAGTCGTCTTCCGCGCCGGGCTCCCAGTGAAGACTGATGACTCGGGCCGATTTCTCCCTGATTTGGAGCCGGGCGGGGGGCCGCGGCGGCGTCGTGTCGCAATTCGGGATACAGGTTTGGCCGGACGCAAGTCGTTGAAGCATGGCGAAGACCGCGACGGTTTGCCGTCCGCGCCGAGTGTGATAGTTGACATCGTCATAACCCCACCAATCCCAACATCCACGCGGATTCCCCGGGCCGCTCCATGCCTGCGGATAGAGCATGACGATGCCGTTGGTATCCGCCCATTCGTTGTAGCCGGCCCGCGTGTAGAATACGTCGCCCACATCGCGAGTCGTCTGCCTGCACCCGTGAAAAGCGACATGAAGACGGCATCGAACGCCCGAGGCGCAACTGACGGGCACGTACACGTACCCCACCTCATTCATACTGTGAGCGGTTGAATCTTCAATGAATTCCGATTGGTCGAATTCTCTGAGCGCGCCAGACAGCCGAATCGCGGGCGGTTTCAGCGTGCCGTAAATGTGACCCAGAATCGCACCGGCCAGGTCGACGTCACAGTCGTTGACGTAGGGCGATTCGGTCACTTGACACGGGTTTCCGAAGTCGTCGGTAATCATGGCATGCCCGGCAGGCAAATCATCCAGAATGCGAATCGCATCGGTCGGTATACCGGCAAGCGCGTAGAAGTCCCCGGCTGCGGCGCCCAATGCAGGGCTGACGGTGCGATCATTGGAGCCCGAAACAATGATCACTCGACCCTGCTTCAGGTTTCGGAGATCGTCGATGCGGCCGGCGCTTGCAAGGCCCCGAGCGAGATCGAGCAAAGCGGCCGGGTCGGGTTCCCCGAAATGCGTTTCCATGCAGGTGTTCAGGGCGGTGGCGAGACTGCCACGTGCGCAATAGTATGGCCCTCCCGCAACGATCCCGGCGCCGATCAAGGTCCCGGAGTGCGCGACGTGGAACTGACCGGCCATGTAGGCGCCGGACGACAATCCGGAGACCGAAGTCTCGCGCAGGTCGACGTTCAATGGCGGCAATGGCTCCGCCCCGAGCGCTTGCGCTGATGCGAGGCCGAACAGGAGCAACGCGCCTGCACTGGTACGGGCGACGGCCGTGCCCACGGCACCGAGCGGCGTTCCGAGCACGAGGATCAAAGCTTTCCTGGAAAGCCGACTCAATTTCTCGAGACTCAATTCGAGCAACATAATGCTTTCCATGCCCGCCGACACGCGCAGTTTTCGGTTCCATGGACCGAATGCCCCAGGCAATTTACGCAAAGGGGGCCTGATCAATATGGGCGATCGAGCACTTCGAGGTGCAGCATATCGCCACGGTATGGGTGGTTTCTGCAGACCTCCTCGTTCAACTCGACGCCGAGCCCCGGTTCAACGGGCGGAATCACGTAACCATCCTGCCACTGCACCGGCTTCTCGAGGATCTTCGCGTGAAAACCGCCCCATGTCTGTATGCTCTCGAGTATCAGGAAATTGGGACTGCAGGCGCTCAATTGTATGTTGGCGGCGCCCTCGATAGGGCCGCAGTACAGATGCGGCGCAATTTGCGCGTAGTGCGCTTCCGCAAGACCCGCGATTTTCTTTGCCTCCAGAAGGCCCCCGACACGTCCCAGAGCCATCTGCAGGATTGACGCGGCACCCGTTTCCAGCACCCGTGCAAATTCGTACTTGGTCGCCAAACGCTCGCCGGTGGCTATGGGAATCGTGGTCTGCCGCGCGACTCGGGCCATCAACTCGGGCCGTTCGGGTGGCGTTGGTTCTTCGAACCACATGGGATCGTAGCGTTCCAGACGTCGCGCCAATCGAATGGCGGCGGATGGCGTCATCTGACCGTGTGTTCCGAACAGCAAGTCGCATCCCGTGCCCAACGCATCGCGCAGTGTTTTGGCAAAGCGCTCCGCACGATCCAGAGACTCCAGGGAAAGTTGCCGAGGATCGAACGCCGTATAGGGACCCACCGGATCGAACTTGACGGCCGTGAA
>JBFGYN010000289.1:0-5298 GCA_041587415.1 Candidatus Competibacterales bacterium
GAACGCTATCTGTGTCGCCGGGCGGACCTGCTCCTCAGTTTGCTTCCCGGTGCCGCACCTCACCTGGTCTCCAAAGGCGCGAGACCGGATTCGATCGTCATGCTACCCAACGGGATCGACCTGGATCTGATCCCCGCTCCCGCACCGGAGCAGGAGGACGGGGTCTTCAGGCTGATCTACGCTGGCGCCCATGGGCTTGCCAATGGCCTCGAAACCGTCTTGGATGCCGCCGTGCTCATGCAGCGTGAGCAGTGCCCCGTCAAGTTCGTGTTGATTGGCGATGGGCCACTGAAACAGCAGTTGGTTGCCCGCGCGCAGCGTGAGAACATCGCTAACGTGGAATTTCTGCCAGCCGTCGCGAAGAGCGAGATTCACGGGGTCCTGGCGCAAGCGAATGCCTTTGTGCTTCCACTCAAGTCGGGATCCGTATTCCAACACGGCGTCAGTCCAAACAAGCTTTTCGATTACATGGCTGCAGGCCGGCCCGTCATATTCGCCGTGGACGCACCGAACAATCCGGTTAGAGATGCGTTGGCAGGTCTCACCGTGCCGCCCGAAAGCCCAGAGGCGCTCGCTGCGGCGGTAGACCGGCTTCGCGCCATGGATCGGGCGGAGCGTGTCGCCATGGGTCAGCGGGCCCGGGCCTACGTGGAGTGTCATCACGATCTTCGCCGTCTGGCCGGCCGGCTGGAGGGTGAGCTGTGCAAGGTGTGCGATTGCGAGGCCGAGCCCGTTGATCAAGCGCTGCTTTGACGCGGTCCTTGCCGGATTGAGCCTCGCGATTCTTGCGCTACCGATGCTGGTCATTGCCCTGATGGTGCGCAGGAAACTCGGCACGCCGGTCTTGTTTCGTCAGACCCGCCCCGGGCTAGGAGGCAGGGAGTTCGAGTTGATCAAGTTCAGGAGCATGCGCGAGACCACCGATGCCGGCGGTGAAGCGTTGCCCGACGCCGAGCGAATGACTGCGTTCGGCGCCTGGCTTCGGCGTACCAGCCTGGACGAGTTGCCGGAATTGTGGAACGTGCTGCGAGGTGACATGAGCCTAGTGGGCCCGAGGCCGTTGTTGACGGAGTACCTGCCCCTGTACTCCCAAGCGCAGCGACGGCGCCACGAGGTACGGCCGGGTATCACCGGGTGGGCGCAGATTCACGGGCGAAACGCGATCGACTGGGACGAGAAACTGCAACTGGACGTGTGGTATGTCGACAATCGAAGCTTCTGGCTCGACCTGCGAATCATTGCGTCGACGGTGCGAAAGGTGTTGACTGCCGAAGGAGTTACCCAGGACGGGCATGTCACCACGGAAAAGTTCCGGGGCCGTTCAGGGAGTACAAACGAATGAGTGGCTTGTTGGTGATCGGAGCGGGTGGGCACGGACGGGTCGTGGCTGACACGGCGGCCTCCTTAGGTCGGTGGCATAGCATTGCCCTCCTGGACGACCGTTTCCGGGAATTGACTGAATCCGGCCCGTGGAAGGTCATTGGGCCAACGGTTGCCTCGGACGTGTGGTTCACGGATTTCGAAGCAGTCGTGCCGGCGGTGGGTGACGGAGCGACCCGTCTACGGTTTCTGGCCGCGTTCGACTCCCTCGGATACGACGCCCCGCCCATCGTTCATCCTGCAGCGCAGGTGAGCGCTTATTCCGATCTTGGTGCCGGAACCGTCGCTTTTGCCGGGGCAGTGGTCAACGTTGGGGCACGCGTGGGTCGGGCCTGCATTCTCAACACGGGTTCGATCGTGGAACACGATTGTATCCTTGGTGACGGTGTGCACCTTTCGCCCAATGCCGTGGTTGCCGGAGGCGTGGAGATCGATTTTTGCGCCTGGGTCGGTGTTGGCGCTTGCGTCAAGGAGGGTCTGCGGATTGGTGCGCGGGCCAGGGTCGGGGCCGGTGCTGCAGTTGTTCGCGACGTGCACGACGACGCCACTGTCGTCGGCGTACCCGCCAGGGAAATGGGGAGCAATTCGCAAAAATGACCGAGCTCGCTTGTTCGGGCGGAGCGCCGGTTCGTACCGAGGCTCTGCCTGGTTGGCCCGAATTCGACGAGGACGAAATCGAGGCCGTTGCGCGGGTACTTCGATCCGGAAAGGTCAACTACTGGACCGGCAATGAGGGGCGCCGATTCGAGGAGGAGTTCGCCGAGCGTTTTCAAATGCCGCACGGTGTCTGCGTGGCGAATGGAACCGTTGCGCTGGAGCTGGCGCTGCACGCACTCGGCATTGGACCCGGCGCTGACGTGATCGTTGCGCCACGCACTTTCGTCGCCAGCGCTAGCGCGGTGGTGATGCGGGGCGCGAACCCCGTATTCGCGGACGTGGACGAGACCAGCCAAAACATCACCGCCGAGAGCATTCGTGCGGTGCTGTCTCCGCGCACGCGCGCCGTCATCGTGGTGCATCTGGCCGGCTGGCCCTGCGATATGAAACCTATCATGGAATTGGCGACGGAAGCCGGACTCAGCGTCATCGAAGATTGTGCCCAGGCGCACGGGGCGACCCACATGGGGCGGCCGGCGGGATCCTTCGGCGACGCGAGCGCATTCTCTTTTTGCCAGGACAAAATCATGACCACGGGGGGCGAGGGCGGGATGCTGCTGCTTCGCGATTACGACTGTTGGGCCCGTGCCTGGTCATTCAAGGATCATGGAAAAAGCTTCGAGGCCGTCTATAAGCGGAACTACTCGAGCGCACCGTATGCATTTCGTTGGCTACACGAATCCATTGGCACGAATTGGCGAATGACCGAAATGCAGTCTGCAATCGGACGAGTCCAGTTGCGAAAGCTTGACGATTGGCTGGTACGGCGTCGACGAAACGCCGCCCGATTGACGAGCGCACTCGGTGGCCTGCCGGGTCTGAGTCCAACCGATCCTCCTAAGGAAATCGGTCATGCGTTCTACAAGTACTATGCGCAGATTATTCTCGAGCGCCTGCGCCCCGGGTGGGACCAGAGCCGAATTATCGAAGCCATCAACGCCGAGGGGATCGCTTGCCTCGCGGGAGCCTGTCCAGAGGTTTACCGGGAGCGTGCGTTCGAGGGCCTGGGCTGTATTCCCGGGAAGCGTCTTCCGATAGCACGACGACTGGGCGAACGCACATTGATGCTCATGGTGCACCCGACGCTCGCGGATAGGGACATCGACGACACGGCGAATGCCGTGGCAAAGGTGATGAAGGCAGCCACAAGGACGGATCCCCGTGTTTGAACGATTCACGCAACTTCCGAGAGCCATTCGACGCGCGTGCCTGATCGTCTGTGACGCCCTCGGAGTACTGCTGGCTCTGTGGTTGGCCTACGTAATCCGATTCGAGCAGCCCTGGCCGGCTTTCGCCGAATGGAACATTTGGCTGTTCCCGGTCGCCGTCGCCATTTCAATCCCGGTGTTCATGGTGCTCGGCTTCTACCGGTCTCTCGTCCGGTTCGTACACGGTGGAACTTTCTACGGTATTGCGCGCGGGGTCTCTCTCAGCGTTCTGTTCATGATGGCCGTGCCCCTGATTACCCATCCGACGCCTGGCGTCCCCCGTTCGATTTGGTTTCTGTACTGGCTGCTGGCAATCCTGATCCTGAGTGCTTTTCGCCTGGTGGGGCGCAGCTACCTCCGGAGCAGACGAAGCCGCTACTTTACCGGAGAGCGGGTGGTCATCTACGGGGCCGGGGACGCCGGTGTGCAACTTGCCATGGCACTCCAGCACAGCCGGGAGTACCGGCCGGTTGCGTTCATCGACGACAGCCTGGATGTGCGTGGCTCCGACATCCTCGGCTTGAAAGTCTACGGCCGAGATCAACTCGACCGCGTCATTGCCAGGCACCAGGTAAGGACCGTCTTGCTGGCCATGCCCTCGATCACCCGTAGTGCCCGAAAACGGGTCATCGAGGCGCTGGAGCCGTTTCCAGTCCACGTAATGGCCATTCCCGGTCTGACGGAGATCGTGAGCGGCGAGCGTAAGGTCAACGAATTGCGTGAAGTGGAAGTGGAGGACATCCTCGGGCGCGATCCGGTGGCGCCGGATAAAGAGCTGCTCAATGCCTCGATCACCGGGAAATCAGTGCTCGTGACCGGCGCGGGTGGCTCCATCGGGTCGGAATTGTGTCATCAGGTTTTTCGCCAACAGCCCCGGAGGTTGGTTCTGGTCGAGCACTCCGAATACGCGTTGTATTCCATCGATCAGGATCTGCGCGCACTCTCACAGCGCCTCGGTTTGTCCATCGAGGTCATTCCTCTGCTTGCGTCCGTGCGGGATGGCAATCGAATTCGCTCCGTCCTCGATGCCTACGCCGTCGAGACGATCTATCATGCGGCTGCGTACAAGCACGTACCCATGGTCGAGCGTAACGTCTACGAAGGTGTCAGCAACAACGTCTTGGGCACCTGGGAATTGGCCATGGCCGCGGTGAACGTTGGCGTCGAAACGTTCGTTCTCATTTCCACGGACAAAGCCGTTCGCCCCACCAACGTGATGGGAGCGAGCAAGCGCATGGCGGAGCTCATTCTTCAGGGAATGGCACAGAAGCAGGATCGTACCCGATTCGCCATGGTGCGATTTGGGAACGTGCTCGCGTCTTCCGGTTCTGTCGTCCCCTTGTTCCGGAAACAAATTCGTCTGGGCGGTCCGGTTACGGTGACTCACCCGGACGTAATTCGATACTTCATGACTATTTCGGAAGCGGTCCAGCTGGTCATCCAGGCCGGGGCGCTCGCGGAGAGCGGCGACGTGCTTGTCCTCAACATGGGAGAACCAGTCAAAATCGTAGACTTGGCCCGACGTATGATTCACTTGTCCGGGCTCACCGTCCGCGACGAAGACGATCCTGACGGCGATGTAGAAATACAGTTCACGGGGCTGCGGCCGGGTGAAAAGCTATTCGAAGAACTCCTCATCGGAGACGATGGACTGCCTACCCGGCACCCGATGATCGTCAGGGCCCGGGAAGAGTCGCTCCCGTGGCCGCAGGTGCAGGACGTCGTGTCACGGCTGAGGGACGCGATGGCGCGCCTCGACTGCGAGTCGGCGAGAGCCATCCTGGAACGCGTCGTGGCGGGATACGTGCCGAGGTCGGAGATCGCGGACTGGGTCTGGAATGCCGGTCCCGCTACCTCGTCGACTTCCGATAAAGTGAGCCCGATCCGCTAGCCCGGTTACTTCATCAGGGATCCCGGATGCTGGCGGAATTCGCAGCCGTCCTGGCGCCGCTCTGGGCGAGGCGAGGGGCGGTGATCCAGTGAATCATCGCGCCTCACCGAGCGGGCGCTTGCCTTTGCATGCAAGCGCCCTGGACGAAAAGTTGTAGCCGTA
>JBFGYN010000290.1:0-5272 GCA_041587415.1 Candidatus Competibacterales bacterium
GTTCCCGTGTCTTGGCGTCGGCCGCCGCGAAAGCCCCTTTGCTCTCAAAAGGCATACCGCAACACAGATGATCCAGATGATCCGGGTACAGCACGCGGAATCCGGCCTTGCCCAGGATAGACTCCACTATTGCGGTCAGCGGCTCGTTGTCGGAGTCGCCCCTGGCCGGCCCCATGGTGCGGCTGGCGCAGCTGGGAAAATACAACACCGCGGGTAGATCCATGTTCGATTGCCGGGCTCCCGATTTCGGGGCCGCCGGTGTTTTGGCCGCTCGAGGCATGGCCGGGTTCCAAAGGGGAATACGATCGCCAGAGATGTTTCGGGCGCCCCGAGTGATGCTGGACATGGCCTTGGTGCCGAGAACCCCGTGAGCAATGTTCGCCGCAGCCAGCCCAGCCCGGGTGGTGGCCGACACCATGGCGAAATGATCTCCCAACCACGCTGCCACCTTACCGCCCCGCGCGCCCAGGGCGTCGCCGCGCAGCGATTTCATCATTCGCCCGGTGTCGATACCCACGGGGCAGGCAATGGAGCACAAGCTGTCGCCGGCGCAGGTATCAATTCCCTGATACTGATAGGCCAATCGCAGCGCATCGAGCCTCGCGCCGTCCTCGCCATTCGCCTCCAGGCGTGCCATCTCGCGCAGTCCGACGATGCGCTGTCGCGGAGTCAGAGAGAGCGCCCTGGAAGGACAGGACGGCTCACAAAACCCGCACTCGATACATTTGTCGACGATTTCATGCACGGGCGGCATTGGCTTCAGATCCTTGAGATGTATCTCGGGATCGTCATTCAGAATGACGCCCGGGTTCAGCAGTTCCTCGGGGTCGAGAATGGTCTTGATCTGGCGCATCAGCGCATAGGCGGGCCCGCCCCACTCCATCTCGACGAACGGGGCCATATTTCGGCCGGTGCTGTGCTCTGCCTTCAGGGAGCCGTCGTACTTCTTCACCACCAAGTCGCAGACGTCGTCCATGAAGTGCCGGTAGCGCTGCACTTCCTCGCTCGTACCAAAGTCCTGGGTAAATACGAAATGGAGGTTGCCCTCCAAAGCGTGACCGAAGATCACCGCCTCGTGGTAGTGGTGCTTTTCGAACAAATTTTGTAGGTCCAACGTGGCTTCGGCGAGTTTTTCCACGGGAAACGCCACGTCCTCGATGATGACCGTGGTGCCAGGTTCACGCACTGCGCCCACCGAGGGAAATGCGCCCTTGCGAATCGCCCACAGCTTTTGGAACTCCTCAGGGACGTCCGTAAATTCGATCGGGTAGACCACCTGGACGCCATCGAGGCCTTGCGCGATATGTCCGATGTTTGACTCGAGCGACTCGACGTCCCCGGCTCGGGTCTCTATCAGCAATGCGGCCGCCGCGTCGGGGAGATCCGCGAGGCTCGCAGGCATGCCCGGTTTGTGCTCCACGGAGCGAATGGCTGCCCGATCCATCAACTCCACTGCCGCGACGGGCTCACTCTTGAGGAGGGCGACCGCCTTGGATGCCACTTGCACGGTCGGAAAGAACACCAGTGCGCTGGCTTTATGGGCGTGTTCCTCGACGGTCTGGTACGTAATCTCGGAAATGAACCCGAGCGTTCCCTCCGAGCCGATGATCAGGTGCTGGAGAATGTCGATGGCATCTTCGTAATCGATGAGCGCATTGACACTGTATCCGGTGGTATTCTTGATGCGAAACTTGTCGCGAATCCGCGCTGCCAGTTGCGCATTCTGCCGAGTCTCACGGCCCAGGCGCTCCAGGGCATCCAGCATTTGGCCATGACTCGAACGGAACTTGGCACGGCTTGCTTCGGACCCGGTATCGAGCACGGCGCCATCGGCCAGAACGAGACGCATACTTTGCAGAGTCTGGTAACTGTTCTGGGCGACACCGCAACACATTCCGCTGGCGTTATTGGCCGCAATTCCACCAATTTTCGCTGCATTGATGGAAGCCGGGTCGGGCCCGATCTTGCGGCCGTAGGGCGCCAGGTAACGGTTCGCGTCACCGCCGACGACGCCGGGCTGAAGAGTTATTAGAGTGGCGTCTTCATTGATTCGCCAGCCTCGCCACCCCGTGCCCACGCGAAGCAGGACGGAATCAGTGATAGCCTGCCCGGAAAGGCTCGTACCGGCCGCTCGGAATGTCACAGACGTACCGTGGCTGGCGGCGCACTGCAATATCCGAACGACCTCATCCTCGTCTTCGGCCTCGACCACGAGCTGTGGAATCAGCCGATAGAAACTCGCGTCCGTCCCGTACGCCAGGGTTCGCAACGGATCCCGTATCAAGCGCGATTCGGGGATGAACTGGCAAAGCTGCCGGTGCAGCGCTTCGAAGGCATTGGTGCGGGATTTGATCATGATGCCTGTGCCCAGAGGTGGGTAAGAGCCCGGGGGCGCCCAGCGGGCCGCTGAGAATCTACCTTGACCGCCTCACGCGATGATGGTTCGGCAGGACTGCCGGATGCGGGGTCGCAACGGCTGCAAATTTTCGGCGAGCGATGGCTGGCCCGGTATCGCCCGGGCCACGGCATCGCGACTCGAGCAGGCCTGTGGTGTCGGGCGCGGCCACCGTGCCGCCGCGCCCGCATCAGTACGCGTGAGTCGTCAAGCTGCAATGTGTTGCAGGATGGCGTTGACGCTTGCCTTCGCGTCACCAAACAACATTCGTGTGTTCTCCTTGAAGAACAGCGGATTGTCGACACCCGCGTAGCCCGACGCCATGCCGCGCTTGAGCACAACCACCGTCTTGGCCTTCCAGACTTCGACCACGGGCATGCCGGCAATCGGACAACCCGGGTCCTCCTGCGCGGCCGGGTTCACCGTGTCGTTGGCACCCACCACCAGCACCACGTCGGTGTTCGGCAGATCCTCGTTGATCTCATCCATCTCCAGCACGATGTCGTAAGGCACTTTTGCCTCGGCAAGCAAAACGTTCATGTGCCCGGGCAGACGGCCGGCAACCGGGTGGATGCCGAAACGCACGTTGACATTTTTGGCCCGCAGCCGCTTGGTGATCTCGCTGATGGTTCCCTGGGCCTGGGCGACCGCCATGCCATAACCGGGTACGATTACCACCTCCTTGGCATCTTTCAGCATCTCCGCGGTCTCTTCCGCGGTGGTGGCAATGGTCTCGCCTTCCACGGCGGCCGCGGTGCCCCCGCTTGCCCCGAAACCGCCCATGATGACGCTCAAGAAATTGCGGTTCATGGCCCGGCACATGATGTAGCTCAGGATTGCACCACTGGAGCCCACCAGCGCGCCGGTGACGATCAGCAGATCGTTGGAAAGCATGAATCCGGTCGCCGCCGCCGCCCAGCCCGAGTAGCTGTTCAGCATCGACACGACGACCGGCATGTCTGCTCCGCCAATGGCCATCACCAGATGCGCGCCGATGGCGAGTGCAATGACGGTCATGAGCAGCAGCGGCACCACTCCTCCGCCGGTCGTTTCCGCACCAATGAACATGTAGAACAGCACCACGGAGACGAGCAGACCACCGAGATTCAGCCAGTGGCGTGCCGGTAGGGTCAGTGGTTTACCGCCGATCGACCCCTGGAGCTTTCCGAAGGCAATGACGGAACCAGTGAACGTGATCGCGCCGATGAACACGCCCAAGTAAATTTCCACGTCGTGGATGGTTTTCTCCGCGCCCACTAGATGGCTGGTCGGATCCACGTAGGTGGCAATACCCACCAGCACCGCGGCCAGGCCGACGAAGCTGTGCAGAATTGCCACCAGCTGCGGCATCTGGGTCATCTCGACCTTGGAGGCGAGATACGCGCCAATGGCGCCGCCCACGAGCACAGCGACGATCAGCAGCCCGTAGTCGGTGACCTGGGCGCCCAGCACTGTCGCCAGCACGGCAATGGCCATGCCGATCATGCCGTAGGCGACACCGCGCTGGGCCGTCTCCTGATGACTCAAACCACCGAGGCTGAGAATGAATAGAATGGCCGCCCCGATGTAAGAGACGGTTACGAGTCCGGATGTCATAGTCGTCGTCTCCTACTCAGTCCCTGCGAAACATTTTCAGCATGCGCTGAGTCACCAGAAATCCACCTGCAATGTTGATGGTGGCCACCAAAATCGAAATTCCCGCGAGCAGTGCCACCACCCAAGAGTCACTGGAGACCTGCAGCAGCGCACCAACCACGATGATGCCGCTGATCGCGTTGGTCACGCTCATGAGCGGCGTGTGCAGCGCATGGGTGACGTTCCAAACCACCTGCCAGCCGACGAAGCAGGCGAGCACGAAGACCGTCAAGTGCTGCATGAAGTCTGGCGGCGCGACGGTGCCCAGCCAACCAAGCAACAGCGCACCACCTCCCATCACGAGACCAGCTTGCGCGCTCCTCGGCATCGTCTTCTTTGGCTCGGCGGGCGCTACGGGCTGCTCGGAGGAGGGTTCGGGCGGGGCGATGGCCTGAACCTTCGGCGCCGGTGGCGGCCAGGTGATTTCACCGTTTTTAACCACCGTCGCGCCGCGGATCACGTCGTCGTCCATGTTGACGTCGATCTCACCGTTCTTTTCCGGGGTGAGATCGGTGAGCAGGTGGCGCAGGTTGGTGCCGTAGAGCTGACTCGACTGGGTCGGCAGGCGGCTGGGCAGATCAGTGTAGCCGATCAAGGTCACGCCGTGGCGCACGACCACCTCGCCGGGCACCGTCAGTGCACAGTTGCCGCCTTGCTCGGAGGCGAGATCGACGATGACGCTGCCGTCCCGCATGGTCTCCACCATGGCCTCGGTGATCAGCTTTGGCGCGGGTTTTCCGGGGATCAGGGCCGTGGTGATGATGATGTCCACCTCCATGGCCTGTTGGGCGAAGAGCTCCATTTCGGCTTTGATGAACTCGGGGCTCATCACCTTGGCATAACCACCGCTGCCCGAACCTTCTTCCTCGAAATCGAGCTCCAGGAATTCCGCGCCCATGCTCTCGACCTGCTGCTTCACCTCGGGCCGAGTGTCGAATGCGCGAACGATCGCGCCCAGGCTGTTGGCCGCCCCGACGGCGGCCAATCCGGCCACGCCCGCACCGATGACCATTACTTTGGCTGGCGGTACCTTCCCTGCGGCTGTGATTTGGCCGGTGAAAAAGCGCCCGAACTGGTTCGCCGCCTCGATGACGGCGCGGTAGCCGGCAATGTTGGCCATGGAGCTGAGCGCATCCATTTTCTGCGCCCGCGAGATGCGCGGCACACAATCCATGGACAGGACCGTCACCTTGCGTGCGGCAAGCAGATCCATGAGGTCTTTGTTCTGTGCCGGCCAGATGA
>JBFGYN010000291.1:0-5271 GCA_041587415.1 Candidatus Competibacterales bacterium
GTCGGCGATTCCGATCGCGAAGGGCGACATCCTGCTCGCGAGAGTGGCCGATCCGGCGTTCTTGACCAACCGAACGGTTGTGTACGCGGATTGGCAGAATATCGCGCCCGATCGATACGACGGCTTCAGCACGCGCATTCAGGGGTGGGATTTCGGCGTCCTTGAGCTCGCGCCGAGCCCAGAGCTCGCCGGCGCGAATTGGGATCGGGCGCTGCGCGATGCCGCCGCGTGCAGGCCCGAGCTCGAGGCGAGTCTCGCTGAGCTCGACTACGAGCGATTTCGAGACTATCTCGAAGCGCGCCATCTACGGGACCGCAACCCGAAAGAAAGCTTGCCCGCGTACCAGCGCTACCTCGAGCGTATGGAGTCGGGACGCTTCAAAAACTGGATTCTGACCGAGCTCGAGACCTATCAGATACCCATCCTGCTACGCCAGCATGCGGCTGTGATATTGCTGGAGGAACGGCTTCGCGAGCAGATGATGCCCCGTGCACCCGAGCTTCGCGCCCTGCTCAGAAGGCTAGCGAACGGCGAGCTCGAGAGCGTTCGTGCGGACCTCGCGCGCCGTGTCACCGATGGCTCACACCCACTTTTCGATCTGCCCGATGCGTCGCCCCCGGTACCGTTTCGACTTGAAACCTATGACGAGGCGACGGACACGGTTCGTGAGAACAAAAAGAACTTCGAAAAGCGACAGCTTTTGTTTGAAAAGCTCATCGTGGACTCGGGCGTCGACTCCAAATACTTCGACCTCCTCGTCCGCATTCGCTATCGCCAGTGCCACCGACTGCGCGCCACCAAGCAGAGTCCGTACGAGTACCTGATCGATGGCTTGCACAACATCGAGGAAACCGTTCCGTTTCGCTACGCATTGCTTCAGGACACCTGGGACACGGAGCTGTTCCTGGGCTACTACTACGGCGGCAGCCGATCGGCTGCGGAGTCATGGGCCGGAGATGCGCTCGTGGAGGGGCTCCCGAGCCTGCTTGGCTCGATCGACGAATCGATGAAGCACATCGACGAAACGAAAAATTGCGACTTGCGGGAACTCTTATTCATCACGGGACGCAGCGTCGGCGCGGTTGGAGACAGCCTCAAGCAGCGCTTGCTGCTCTGGGATGAGAACGCGGGCGCGTACAAACCGAATCTTCTGGCGCGCCAGAGCGTTGATTCCCTGCCGTTCACCGTTGACGCGCTGGAGGCTCAAGAAGCGTACAGCTCCATCGACACCGCAGTTGCAATCTCGGCTGCGGGCGTCGCCGCAGGGTTCCCGGCGATCTTCACTAATGCGGTCTGGGCCTCGACGCTTGCGCTAGCCACCGATGTGCTCGACCTCGCGGCCGACTTCTACATGGATGCGGCCGAGTATCGGGAGCTCGAACGGCAGCGGCGTTTTCTGATGGGGGTCAGCCCGCTCGATTTCATCGCCCGCCTGGCGGCGCTGGTCCCCGGCCGCGGGTGAATCTCACCCGTTACCACGGGGTGTTTGCACCGAACAGCACACACCGCGCGCGGGTGACACCGGCCAAGCGGGGCAGGGGTAGTCGGCATGGTACCCGGGAGGACGCGAAGGAACCGGCATCGGGTGAACGCCGCGCATCGATGAGCTGGTCGCAACGCTTGAAGCGGGTCTTCGGGATTGACATCGAGACCTGCCCGGCCTGCGGCGGGTCGGTGCGGATCATCGCCTGCATCGAGGATCCCACGGTGATCGAGAAGATTCTCACCCACCTCGATGCGAAAGTCGCCGAGCCTGAAGCCTCTCGCTTGCCGCCTTGCCGGGCACCGCCCCAGGTACGACTGTTCGGCTGACCCAAAGATGGCCCCAGAGCTGCGACGCCAGCGACGTAGCAACGGTGGCGGCTGGCTTGGCGGCGGACGCAACGGGCAAAAGCGCGCCAGTGGAGCCACAAATGGGTGGATAAGAGCGCCGGGGAAGACGCTCAGAGGCGGTCGGCGGGTCGAAGCGACGGTTACCGCAGGCCTCGACCGGCGCGGGGAAGCGAGGATGCCGGACGAGCAGGCGGTTTATGCAGCCTATACTCTACGATGCACCGGATACTGCGTGAGCACGGCGAGAACGGAGAGCGACGCGATCAGCGCACACCCCGCTACCACGCGCTCCCGCGACTCCTCGCCGAGGCGCCCAATGAGGGGGGTCGCATTTCTCCGCCTCGATCTGCAAGGAAATCGGCCCCATTGTACCGATATCCTGCAAATCCAACACGGGACAAGCTGCGAATAATTCAACCGATTCAGTGGGTTGTCCATTTATCAGAGGCGACTTGTTAGTCTCAGACGGGGCATCCACGGTCGGCTCTGCCGCAACATCGCCTTGCTTTTCATTGCAGTGGGTTGGCAAAGGGGGACGAGTCAAGCTGTTGCGCAACGCCCGGGTGACCCTCGATGGCTCTGCCGTACCGACCGTGGTCTGCGTTCACGACAAAAGGGTATGAAGGAGCCGTGGTGTTTGGTCGCCAGTTGTCCACAGATCAAGGCCCGAGCGGTGGTGGATACCTATGCCAAGCGCTGGAGGATCGAGCCCGGATTCCGTTGCCAACCGCCATTCTACGCCATGGCGTATTCTCCCAGTCCTTTGGGTTTCTCTTTAAAGGCAGATTACTGCGATTCCGCTTCTACCCATGATCGGATAGCATAACTCATCATCGATCACTGAAGCGCCTGCGCCAACAACATTTTCTGGCACAAATCCGCCGTCTGGTGCGATAACGGAGGTGCGATTCTCGTCGTTCAGCATATCGTTCAGCGTATCATACGTGACGATTCTTGCGTCCAGTGCGTTTTCATTTTCAATATTAAACACATTCCAATAGGTTTTTCCATCGGAGCCCGACCCGACAACATTTTCTGGCACAAATCCACCGTCTGGCGCGATGACGGAGGTGCGATTCTCATCGTTGAGCATGTCGTTCAGCGTGTTATACGTGACGATTCTTGCACCCTGTGCGGTCTCTTGTTCGATATTAAACACGTTCCAATAGGTTTTTCCATCGGAGCCCGACCCAACAACATTTTCTGGCACAAATCCACCGTCTGGCGCGATGACGGAGGTTCGATTCTCATCGTTCAGCATGTCGCTTAACGTGGCATACGTGACGATTCTTGCGCCCTGTGCGGTTTCCTCTTCAATATTGAAAATGAGCCAATACACCGTTCCACCGTAAGCTGGGTATGATGTGGTAATGACAAGTATCGCCATCCCTCGTAGCAGGCAGGTGCTCATCAGCGGATAAAATATGGGAATGTTCATTTTTGTAAGGTAGTCATTGTTTAGAAAACCGGGGCAGACCGCTGTTCATGTCTTAGCGCAAATGCGCCTGTAGCGTGGAGATATAAAGGTTGTGGATATCCCTGCAAATTACCCTCCCGGAAGCGTCGCCGCACATCATTCGGCGCGGCGGTTTGGCACGGTAGCGGCCGCGCCGAGATGCTTCGTCCGTCGGGTAACTTGCGCTCGCCATTGCTAAGTCTGCCTCGCGCAGGGCCTCCCGTTGCGATTTGAGAGCAGTACCTGACATGCTGCTTTCCCTGAAGGGTGCGACCCGTCACCCCCGGAACACGCCACCCGGATCCCAAGTTCGCGCTTGGCGGGTTACACCCTTCCCTTAATTCTCGCTGCACTCGGTTTATGCGACGGACACGTTCCACCTCACATAATAGTTGGTCTGGGGGCGCCTTGCTGATCACTATCGATGTGAAAGATTGCGTTCCACGTTCGTTCGTGGAGAGATGGTGGTCGACTTGGATGGGGCCTTGTCACAAATACTGGGGCGGTGTGTGGGGTCGGGCCGTGTAGGCTGTGCGGATGACCATCTCGTATCGTTACCGCCATTTTCCTGGCCCGATCATCCAGCACGCAGTGTGGCTCTACTGCTGGTTCACACTCAGCCTTAGAGATGTCGAGGATCTGCTAGCCGAGCGCGGCATTGAGGTTTCGTACGAGACGGTTCGTCGGTGGGTCGCGCGGTTTGGGCCGGAAATCGCCAGCGACCTTCGTCGCCGGCGACCTCGGGCGCATCCACAGTGGCATCTCGATGAAATGTTGTTCTCCATCTGTGGGCGGAGGATGTATTCGTGGCGCGCCGTGGATCAGAACGGTGAAGTACTCGATGTCCTCGTTCAAGCGAAGCGGAACAAGCAGGCCGCCCGTCGGCTGCTGCGAACGCTGTTGAAGAAGCATGCTTGTACGCCCAGGACAATCGTCACCGACAAGCTCCAATCCTATGCGGCGGCGATCCGTGAGCTTGGCCTCACCGGGACCCATCATCAAGCGAGGTGGAAGAACAATCGGATCGAGGGCTCTCACGTTCCGATCCGACTACGAGAACGCAAGGTGCAGGGTTTCCGAACACCCGGATCGACCCAGCGCTTCCTTTCCATTCATGCAGTCCTCTACAACCACTTCAACACACGCCGCCACCTGATCCCTGCCAACGAACATCGCGAACTGCGAACTCGACCCTACAAATCCTGGGACGAGGTTGTCGCAGCGGCCGCCTGATTGGTCTAGTAATCGACACCAGCTTCTTTCTGAGCTTCAAATTTGTGACAAGGCCGTCAACCGACGCGAGTAAGTGACGCTGCCGGGCGCACAGCCGGTTCATAGGGCCTATACTCGATGACGACCAGCCTAAGATAAGGTGTCCGGTCGCCGCTGAGTGCCAAGAGCGAAACCAATCGGAGTGAGTCACCACCAGCATGCTCAGGTTGTGTTGCGAGCCAAACCGCAAGTACCAAAGTTCGCCGTGGTGGACCAAGGACGAGCATACGGCGGCTCTCCGGGCCTTGCGTCGGTCCGCATGTTTACGATTCGCGTGTCCGTTGGACCGTCGCCTATCCCCTCGGGTTATCGATTCGAACGATGTTGTTGCATCAGTCGGCCGAGAACGCGAGTGCAGTGGCAGGCTCTCGTAGGAACGCCAATAGACAGCTGTTTATCGTCCGACGATGGCTACACGCTGGGACTCGACTCCATAAAGGTCCTATATCTCTGCGGCTCCGTCACGTCATGGATCAGTCGGTCCATGCCTCCCCCCACCGGATCGTCACCCGTTCGGAGGGGTAGCGCGCCGGAAGCAAAGCCCAATTTCACGATCGATGTCTCTGACCAGGCCAGCACCTTCGAATGGGGGCCGAGGCTTTGCGTTGCATAGGGCGACAGTGCGCGCGCCCCTTGAACTTGGCACTGGTCTCGATACTTGCGCTCGCGGACGTGCGCGGCGACATCGTTCGGGACTGGGAGCGGCTCGA
>JBFGYN010000292.1:0-5251 GCA_041587415.1 Candidatus Competibacterales bacterium
ACGGGTTGGCAAACGAGGTCAGGCACCGGCCGCGTTTGCAGTCCAAGGGGGCTCTCGCCATCTTTCGCCGTTGCCCGGACCGCTGGCCGTGTCCCAACCGCACCTGCTAGGGGCGATGGGAGGGGAAATGTCGCACGCAATCAGTGTTGGTATCGTACTCGCCGTTCTTTGGCTGCTGCTGTCGGGCCACTATGGGCCGCTGCTGCTCACATTCGGCGTTCTCTCGTGTGTCCTGGTCGCCCACCTGACACTGCGCATGGAGGTGGCGGACGAGAAGTCGCATGCTGTCCGTCTAACCTCACGCGCAGTGGTCTACTGGGCCTGGTTGATCGTGGAAATCGTCAAGGCGAATTTGAGTGTCGCGCGAATCATCTTGCACCCCAAACTGCCGATCAGCCCGACCATGGTGCGCGTGCGGGCGACTCAGAGAAGCGATGTGGCCTTAGCCACGTACGCCAATTCCATAACGTTGACCCCCGGTACGGTGACCACCGGGCTCACGGGCGACGAACTCGTCGTGCATGCCCTCACGCACGCGGGCGCGCAGGATCTGGTAAGCAGTGACATGGATTCCCGCGTCACACGAATGGAGGGGGGGAGCTGATGTTCACTGCGGCGGCCGCGGCAATTTTACTGACAATGGGCCTCGCCATCGTGCGAGCCCTTCTCGGGCCCACGCTCTACGATCGCATCCTGGCGGTGAACATGTTTGGCACCAAGACCGTGCTCATCATTGCCGTGTTGGGGTTTCTGACTGGCCGCCCCGACTTCCTCGACATTGCTCTGGTCTATGCCCTAATCAACTTCATCGGCGTCATCGCCGTGCTCAAATTTTTCGAGTACGGCAGTCTCGGCGCCGGTCGATCCGACTCGAGGGATCCCACATCATGATCGAACAGATTGCCGATGGTGCGAGCTGGGCGTTTATCGTCACCGGCGCCGTTTTCCTTGTCATTGGCGGTATCGGTGTGCTCCGGATGCCCGACGTGTTCACCCGACTGCACGCGGCCGGAATCACGGACACCCTTGCCAGCGGGCTCATTCTGGTCGGGCTCATGTTTCAGGGTGGGTGGACACTCGTGAGCGTCAAGCTCGTGTTGATTCTGCTGTTTCTCCTTTTTACCAGCCCCGTTTCCAGCCATGCGTTGGCGCGGGCCGCGCTGCACGGTGGCATCAGGCCAATCTTGGCCGATTCGCGGGGCAAGTAGCCATGGCCGCAATCGTCGACTACGCGGTGCTGGCGTTTCTCGCCGTGACGGCCGTGGCGCTACTGCATTTTCGAAATCTTTTCGCAGTCGTGATGCTTGCCAGCATCTACAGTCTGCTCTCGGCAGCCTTGTTCGTGAGGCTCGACGCCGTGGATGTGGCGTTCACCGAGGCTGCTGTAGGAGCAGGAATCTCCACCATTTTGATGCTGGGCTCCCTCGCTCTGGTGGGCAGCAAGGAGGAACGGCCACGACATACGCCGATCATCCCCCTGCTCGTGGTCGCGGTAACGGGGGCGGCACTCATCTACGGTACATTGGACATGCCGCCATTCGGACGGGCCGATAACCCGGTGCACCAGCACGTCGCGCCCCGCTACATCCAGGAGACGCCCGAGAAGATCGACGTACCCAACGTCGTGACCGCGGTTCTGGCAAGCTACCGTGGTTACGACACCATGGGGGAGGTGATCGTCATCTTCACGGCGGCCATCGGCGTCGTGCTGCTGTTGGGCATTCGCCAGCCGCGTGGCGAGAAGGAGTCGCGGAGTAACGAGAAAGGTCCGACGCGCGGGGGGAAAGCTTCCGAATGACACATCATCTCGTCCTCAGGGTCGTCGCGAACATTCTCGTGGGCCCGATCCTGCTGTTTGCACTCTATGTCCAGTTCCACGGTGACTACGGGCCCGGTGGCGGATTCCAGGCCGGGGTCATATTCGCTGCAGCGTTCATTCTCTACGCACTCATTCACGGCCTGGAAATGACCCAGCGAGTGCTACCGATCTGGGTCCTCAAGCTCTGTATCGCACTGGGCGCGCTGCTCTTCATTGGCGTGGGCTACGCGTGCCTGCTGCTGGGTGGCAACTTTCTCGATTACAACGCGCTCGCCCACGATCCGGTGCACGGTCAACATCTGGGAATCTTGTTGGTCGAGCTCGGCGTCGGCATTACGGTGTTCTCGGTGATGGTGGCCATCTTTTATGCGTTTGCCGGTAGGACGGGAACCGACTGATGCAACTCCTCGGGCTATATCACTATTGGATTTTCGTCTTCCTGATGATGGTCGGATTCTACGTGCTCATCGCTCACGGCCACCTGGTGAAGAAGATCGTCGGGCTCAATATCTTTCAAACCTCGGTTTTCATTCTCTACATCAGCATGGGCAAGATCGAAGGCGGGACGGCTCCGATTTTGGTCGAGGGCCATGAGATTTACTCTAACCCGTTGCCTCACGTCCTTATCCTCACTGCAATTGTGGTCGGGGTCGCAACAACGGCACTGGGTCTGGCACTCGTGGTTCGCATCAACGAAGCGTACGGAACCGTGGAAGAGGATCTGATCCACGAGCAGGATGAAGACCAATGACGGGTGCCTTCGTGAGCGCGCACCTGCCCGTCCTTCAGGTCGTGGTGCCTCTTTCCGCCGCCACCATTTGCGCACTGGTGACGCGGGCACGCATTGCCTGGGCGATCACCGTGCTCGCCTGCTGGGCGTCCTTAGGGGTGTCCATCGGATTGGTGAGCCAGGTGCTCGAGGTCGGTGAAATAGGCTATCACCTGGGCGGTTGGGCGCCTCCCTGGGGTATCGCGTATCACATTGACCCGATAAACGCATTCGTCCTGCTCATCGTGTCCGCCATCGGTTCGGTTGTCGCCCCATTTGCCAGCGCGAGCGTCGAGCGCGAGATTCCAGACGAGCGTCGAATACCCTACTTCTACAGCGCGTTTCTGCTTTGCCTCGCAGGACTGCTTGGCATCACGGCCACCGGAGATGCCTTCAACGTCTTCGTTTTTCTCGAGATTTCGTCGCTATCGTCTTACGCGCTCATCGCGATGGGCTCGGACAGACGCGCACTGACCGCCGCGTTCCAGTACCTCATCATGGGCACCATCGGGGCCACGTTCATTCTGATCGGGATCGGTCTGTTGTACATGATGACGGGCACGCTGAATATGGCCGATCTCGCACAACGCCTGCCGGCCGTCGGTGGAAACCGCACCGTCGGCGTTGCGTTCGGTTTCCTCATGGTCGGAATCAGCCTGAAGCTGGCACTGTTCCCCCTGCACCTTTGGCTGCCAAACGCTTACACTTTTGCCCCGTCCGCCGTGACGGCATTCCTGGCCGCGACCGCAACCAAAGTTGCCGTGTACCTGCTACTTCGGTTCTTTTTCACGGTGTTCGGCACCACGATCTCGTTCGAAACCCTGCGCCTCGACTATCTCCTGCTGCCGCTGGCACTCATCGGTATATTCAGCGCGTCGATCGTGGCGATTTTTCAGGACAACGTGAAACGCCTCCTGGCCTATTCGAGCGTCGCACAGATCGGCTACATGATATTGGGTATTAGCTTCGCGTCCGTTACCGGGCTCACGGCGGGCATACTGCATCTATTCAATCACGCACTCATGAAGGGCGCGCTGTTTCTGGCGCTGGGTTGCGTGGCCTATCGAGTCGGAACCGTGCGGCTCGAAGCCATGCGCGGTCTGGGTCGGCGAATGCCCTGGACCATGGCCGCTTTCGTTCTCGGCGGATTCAGCGTCATCGGCATTCCGCTTACGGTCGGCTTCATCAGCAAGTGGTACCTGATCATGGGGGCGCTGGAGCGCGGATGGTGGCCCGTCGCGGGCTTGGTGCTCGTCTCGTCGCTGATTGCCGTTGTCTACATTTGGCGCGTGGTCGAAGTGGCGTACTTACGCCCACCGAACGATTCCGCCGGCGTGATAGCCGAAGCGCCGATGTCCTTGCTGCTTCCCACCTGGATTCTGGTCCTTGCAAATCTTTACTTCGGAATCGATGCCTCCTTCACCACGACCGTTGCCGGTGCCGCGGCGTCGCGGCTTCTGGGGGTGACGCCGTGAGCGGAGTGGCGATTTTCTGGGTTCTGGCGACCCCCGCTATCGGGGCGATCTTGATTTCACTCTGTGGCCGTCTGCCGAATCTGCGCGAGGGTGTGACCATCGTCACGTCTCTGGTACTGGTTGTGCAGGTGCTGGAGTTCGCCCCGCTGGTGTTGGCGGGTGAGAGACCGGCTTGGAACGTGGTCGAGATGATGCCGGGCTTGATGCTGCGATTCGAGCTCGAGCCGTTGGGCATGATCTTCGCCAGCGTAGCCGCACTCTTGTGGCCCATCAATTCGCTCTACTCGATCGGCTACATGCGGGGCAATTCCGAGCGCAACCAGACGCGCTTCTACGTGTGCTTCGCAATCGCCATTTTTGCGGCGATGGGCGTTGCGTTCGCCGGAAATCTCCTCACCCTGTTCATCTTCTACGAAATACTTACCCTCTCCACCTACCCGCTGGTTGCGCACAAGGAGGACGCAAAGGCCATTAGCGGTGGCCGGACCTATCTGGCCATACTCATGACCACATCCATTGGATTGCTCCTGCCGGCGATCATTTGGACTTGGGCGGAAGTGGGCAGCGTCGAGTTTCGGCAGGGCGGGCTTTTGGCTGGGCACATGGCGGGGCCCGCCGTGGGGGTGCTCCTTCTGCTTTACATGTTCGGTATCGGCAAGGCGGCCATCATGCCGGCACATAGGTGGTTGCCGGCCGCCATGGTGGCGCCAACGCCGGTCAGCGCCTTGCTGCACGCGGTGGCAGTCGTCAAGGCCGGCGTTTTCTGCGTCGTAAAAGTTATCGTCTACGTGTTCGGGCTCGACTTTCTGGCGGCCGAGCCGGCCGGTCAGTGGCTGCTCTACGCCGCCGGCTTTACGGTGATCGCGGCTTCCATCGTGGCGCTTCGTCAGGACAATTTGAAACGACGGCTGGCGTACTCGACGGTCAGCCAACTGTCCTACGTGGTTCTGGCGGCGGCGATATTGACCCCCCTCTCGGTCGTTGGAGCCGCTTTGCACATAGCTGCCCATGCATTTGGCAAGATCACCTTGTTCTTTGCGGCCGGGTCCCTCTACACGGCTGCCCACAAGACGGAGGTGAGCCAGCTCGCTGGCATCGGGCGCCGCATGCCCTGGACCATGGGGGCGTTCGCGATCGGGGCCCTGTCGATGGTGGGGTTGCCGCCGGCCGCAGGCTTCATATCCAAGT
>JBFGYN010000293.1:0-5247 GCA_041587415.1 Candidatus Competibacterales bacterium
ATCGAGACCAGCGCGGAAGCGATCGACGCGATCGAACAGCTGGCTGTAAAGGCGTGACAGAGGCTGATGAAATCATGGCAAGCGCCGGAGGAACGATCAAATCGGTCTGATTTAAGTCAGTTGATCAGCCGAATCGATTTGGGGGTATCTGTGTGGGCATAAGCGGCATTTCGCATTTTAAGCCATTAATTAACAAGCCAATGTGATTGTCGCCGCCTCACCAGATATTTTATTATAATTCAATAATTTAGGAAATATCCAAGCCCTCTTCCAGAGGGCTTTTCTTTTCTGAGTGCGTTTTCGATTTCGGGATAGACACTCAGCAACACCAACTGGCTGGAATCGTTCGGTTATTTGCAAACGCCCTCACCTCCGCTGTCACCAGATCACTCACTGCCTTTCCCCAACACCCTGCTGCAACTGCGCGGTCAATCTCGTCCCAGGGGCGTTGCCTAGGGGGTACGACTGGGGGTACGGAATGACCACCGCCGAAAATGCCCCCACTCGTGATCGTTGGCGCAAGCGGCCGGCTCTCTGCAAGACAAGCACTCTCCGCTATGACCATGGCAGGCAGTGCCCGTTGCTGCAGGCATGACCGTCCGCTCTCTCTCACCATGCAATGCCGAGCCTTTCCTTCATGGCCGGCGTCCTCCCCCAGGGCTCGCCGGGCAGCCGATCGACGAGGGTCGTGAACACACGGCGAAACGGCTCCGCTGTCGACTCTTCGGTCAGGGCCTCCACCTGGTCGGCCCGCAACAATGGCCGCATGTCGAGCAGAAAGCGCGGATTGGCCAGCTTGGCGAACATGCGTTCCTGGGCCTGTGCCCGCGAGATAGCTTGACCTGAAAGGTCAAGATAACGCTCGAACATCGCCACGATGCGGTCGGCGTCGAGGCCCTCGAACACCTCGAGCGCGTGCGCCAGATCATAGAGGTCGCGCCCCTTGTCACGCTGCAGAAGCGCGCGCAGCTTGGTCGCCAGCATCTCCTCGCGGGAGTGCGTATTCCGGCGAAACTGGACGGGCATTCCGGGGCAAACTGGTCACGCGTTCCGGTGCAAACTGGACAGTCATCGGAGCGAAGCGACGCAAGGGCTCCAGTATGAGTCCAAGTGATCAGTTTGGGTCAATGGCGCGTTGCTTTTTTCGCATCGAATCTCCTTCCAGGTTGAGCTTGTAGGCGTTGTGCACGAGGCGGTCGAGGATGGCGTCGGCGAGCGTGGGATCGCCGAGGACGTCATGCCAGCGCTCGACCGGGAACTGGCTGGTCACCAGGGTGGAGCGTAGCCCGTAACGGTCCTCGAGGATCTCCAGTAAATCGCGGCGGTGCTCGTCGTTGAGCTGGCCGCTGCCGAAGTCATCGAGCACGATCAGGTCGGTTTTGGCCAAGGTGGCGAGCAGCTTGTGGTAGCTGCCGTCTCCGCGGGCGAGGGTGAGCTCGCGCAGGAGCCGCGGCATACGCAAGTACTGGGCGCTGAAGCCGTCACGGCAAGCTTTCTGGGCCAAGGCGCAGGCAAGCCAGCTCTTGCCGATACCGGTCGGCCCAGTAATCAGAACGCTGAGATGCTCGCGCAGCCAGGTGCCCGTGGCGAGCTGGGTAACAAGCGCCTTGTCCAGTCCGCGTCGATGGCGGTAGTCGATGTCCTCGATGGCGCCGTGGTGGCGCAGTTTCGCCTTTCGCAGCCGCGTTGTCAGGCGACGGTTTTCCCGCTCGGTCAGTTCCCGGTCGACCATCAGTCCAAGGCGCTCATCGAACGAAAGGGTTTCGACGTCGGGCAGCGCGAGCTGCTCCTCGTAGGCTTTCACCATGGCGGTGAGGCGCAGGGTGTGGAGTTTCTCAAGGGTGGGATGTCTTAGCATCGATCAGCTCTCCTGGGCAGGTCAGTTGTAGTAATCGGCGCCGCGGATGTTGCCGTGCGCGATGGGTTCGGGTTCGTCCGCCTCGGACTCGCCGGGCAGGGGGGCGCGGTCGAGTCCGTTCTTGAGGATGGAGTGGACGCTCTTGTAGCTGGTGCTCTGAAGGGTCAAGGCGCGCCGGCAGGCCGCCTCGAGGCGCTCGCCGGTGAAGCTTTTCTCCAGCCGCAGAATGCCGAGACAGGAGCGGAATCCCTGCTGTGGGTGGGCACGTGATTCGAGGATCGTGCTCACCAACTCGGCAGTGCCAGGCCCGGTTTTCTCGGCCCAGCGCACCAGTCGTTCCGGCGTCCAGTTGAGATAGGCCTGATGGGCTTTGGGCATGTGCTCGGCCACCGTTGTGTGACGGCCTTTGAGCGCTGAGCGGCGATGGCTTGCCACGCGCTTGCCCTTGTGAAGACACTCCACCGTGGTGGCGGTGAACCGGGCCTCGAGCTGGTGGCGGACCAGCTGATAGGGCACCGAGTAGTAGTGCCCGTCGACCTCGACGTGATAGTCGATGTTCACGCGCACCTTCTTCCACTCGGCGAATTCGTAGCGCACCTCGGGCAGCGGGTGCATGGCCGGGCGATCGAGGGTCTCGAACAGGGAGCGCCGCGAGCCGGGCAGCTTGCGAAACGGTTTCGCGTTCAGCGGCCCGAGCAGTGCACCGATGGCGCGGTTCAGCTCGGCAAGCGAAAAAAACATGCAGTGGCGTAAGCGCGCCAGGATCCAGCGCTCGACCAGCAGTACCGCATTCTCCACTTTCGGCTTATCGCGCGGACGGGCGACGCGTGCCGGCAAAATGGCGGTGCCATAATGATGCGCCATCTCGGCGTAGGTCACGTTCGGCTCCGGCTCATAGCGGCAAGCCCGGGTGACGCCGCTGCGCAGGTTATCCGGCACCAGCAGGGCTGGCACTGCACCGAAGTACTCCAGCGCCCGCACATGCGAGCCGATCCAGTCGGGTAGCGATTGGCTCCAGGTGGCCTCGGCGTAGGTGTAGTTGCTCGCCCCGAGGGTGGCGACGAAGATCTGCGCCCGGCGCACCTCGCCGGTCGAGCGGTCCACGACCTCGACCGTCTGCCCGGCGTAGTCGACGAACAGCTTCTCACCGGCTCGGTGGGATTGGCGCATCACCAGGTCGAGGCGACCGGCAAACTGCCGATAGCGCTCGCAAAACTGGCTGTACTGCAACCCATCCGGATGCTGCTCCTTGTGCTCCTGCCACAGCAGCATCAGGGTCACGCCCTTGCGCTTGAGTTCCCGGTGGATCTCGGCGAAATCCGGTAACGGGCGCTCACTCGGGCGCGGCGGTGCGGGGCGCGAGAACAGCTTCGCCTCGAGCTGCGCGTCGTCCAACTCGGGCGGTAACGGCCACCCGAGATCGGCCCGCTCAGCGCGGTCCAGGTAATCACTCACGGTGGTCGGGGACAGCGACAGGCAGCGCGCAATTTGCCGGCGCACAAGCCCCGCCTCCCAAGCCAACTTCAGCATTTGTCGAATCTGGCGCATGGATTTCCTCTTATTCGCCACCGCTCCCCCCGAAAAAAGGCTCGGAGGATGCCACGAATGGCTGTTGAGGGAGTCCTGCGTCAGGCTTCGCTCGAGGATTCCGGCGCCGGCCCAAAACTGTCCAGTTTCAGACCGGAATCGCTGTCCAGTTTGCTCCGGAATCGGTGATCAGTTTGGATCGGAATCAGTGTCCAGTTTCAACCGGAATCACTGTCCAGTTTGGGCCGGAATACGCACGGGATCGATCGGAGCTTGGATTTGGGCGGATCGCTGGCGCTTGACAGGGAATTTACCCACTTTTTGTTTGACGGCCCGAATGTTTCGGCGTCCCCGTCTGGCCTCCACACGTTCTTCCACGAGTTCATCCAGCAGGCGCTCATAGAACTGCCGGCGGTGCTGAGGGGGGGACGGCGGCATAGGAGAGCAGCTTTCGTCGAACGACACGCACGGCATGCACAAACGAAAGCCGGCCCGGATCGAGCCCGCTTCGTCGGGCGGCCTCATGCATGAGTTTGCGCACGGCGAAATGGGCCAACAACAAGCCATAGAACTCCTGGCGCACCAGTTCGGGGGTGCGGCTCCGCAGCACGATTTGGCGCCCACGCAGATGGGTCTTGAGTTCATCGAGCGCGGTCTCGATCTGCCAGCGCTCCTGATAGAGCGCCGCCAATTCGACCGCCGGGGCCAAGTCCTCATCCAGGATCGTGGTCAGCAGCCGGTACAGCGCTTCGGCCCCTTCCACACCCTCCAACGTGTACTCGATCACCCGCACCCAGCGCCCGCCCTGATCGTGGCGCCGGTGTTTCGTCGATGGGTAGATCTTGCTCAGATACGAGCCATCGGCCAGGCGTTGCAAACAGGGCAGCGACAGGCTCTTCTTCACCCGCCACACCAACTCCGCTCCCTGCCCGGCCGCCTGCGACCACAGTTCAAAGCCAAAGAAGTTGCGGTCGGCCAAACACAGCATGCCGTCGCCCAAGGCGCTGACCGCTTGCCGGGCCAGGCTCACCTCGCCGACGCGGTAGGCGTCCATGCGGGCGCCAAACAACACTCGCGTGCCCGTCTCCAGCAGCGAGACGAAGCGGATCTGCGGATAAGCGCTTCGACCGCGCGCGGCGCCGGGCCGACCAAAGACGCGTTCATTGTCCGGGGTGTCTGCCACATCCAGCGTACTACCGTCCAGGCTCACCACGCGCCAGTCCCGGTAGTACGCCGCCCGCGTGTCGCCGCTGGCGAGCGGGACCACCGCCTGTTCATAGAGCTTGCGCAGCGGCTCAGCACCCAAGCGGCTGCGCGCCTGGGAGATGCCCGACTTGCCCGCCAAGGGGTAATCGTCCGTTCTCACGCCCAGCCAGCGCAACCCCTCGAGCAGGCACCGCAACACCTCGGCATAGGAGACTTCCATATACAGCGCCAAGGCAATCACGTAGTAGGTCACCACCTGGGCCGGCAGCAGCCGATGGCGCTGGCTGGCTTTGCCCGTGTGCTGCAAAATCGGCTCAATCATCTCCAGCGGAAATGTCTTGGCTATCATGCCGAGGCTAATGTGGTCGGTGATACGTGTACCCTTCGCCAAACCAGCCACCGTTCGGGCCATCTTGCTCCTCCGCAACAACAGCGACTTGGGAAGGATACCTCATATTTTACATTAAGTGAACGGTATTGGGGCTAGCCCTGGTGGATAGAAATGCGGTGCACGCGAATCGTTCAAGGTTTGCCTTGGTTTCGATTGGCTGGGAAAGCGCACTTGGTTTGATTGCCGGATTGCAGGCCCTTGTGCAACGCATCCAGTGACATGGCGACGCGAATGCCGGAGCCTGTGGTGGTCGCACAGCACGCCC
>JBFGYN010000294.1:0-5246 GCA_041587415.1 Candidatus Competibacterales bacterium
GAGGAGCGCGGCTTCGAGGCGGCTTTCGGAACGTTGGTAGGGGGAATCCAGGACCCGGACAACGAAACAGTCGGCAACTTCTTCCGCGTGGGTGCCGCATTCAACGGAACGGCGCCAGCCGAAGGACGGCTGCGCCTGTTCTACTGGGACAATCCCCTGGGGGATAATGCCGGGGATATCGCGGTCCGAGTGGTTGCGGGCAGACCGATCAGATGCCAAGGGCCCGAAGGCAGGCCGGCAAGCGTCCGGTCCGAGGTATTCAACGTTGACCAGTGGTACAACTACACGATCGTGCCACAACCGACGTTAAACGTCGCCTCGAAGGGCAGTGGTGGCACCCCGATCACGTTGCTTTCGTGCGCGCCCGACGACAGTCCGTTCGACCAATCGCAAAACACCATTCGAATCAACAATGTGCCAGTACCTTTCAGGGTCCAGAATATTTCCAACTCTTACTCTGGGTTCTCCTGTGAGCCGGGGCAGAGCGTGGAAGCGGTGAAATTGAGCATAAAGACGAGGGACCTGCTCGGGGCCCTGGCAATCGAGGCGTGTAACGATGGGGCGTTCACTTTTCCGATTGCTGGAGAAACAACCAGTGTTGGCGGTTGGTTCCGGGGCAATGCCACCACTAATTTGACAAATTGCAATAAATTGATCGGCAACTGAGTGCAGGACACATCAACAGAGGAATGTCAAATAGGGCGCCTCTCGAACTGGCCGCATTGTTTCCTCGGTCGGGGGCGTCGGCGTTTCATAGCGGGTCACGACTACGCGAACTCGGAGCATGTCGCCCACTGCCTATACCGGCGCCCGAATGAGGGAATCGAGCAGTAGAATCGAGCGTCAGAGGGTTGATGATATGGATGAGGGAGACCGTTTGCGTAGGTCGAGACTTGCACTGACGGCGCTCTCTATTATCGGTGCCGTGGGATTTCCGCTGGCAAGTATGGCCGATGTCACCAGCGCCATCACCTCCGATGGGACGCTCGGCACCGCGATTACCGCAGCCGGCGGCGTATTCGACATCAGCGGCGGAACGATCAAGGGCGGCAATCAGTTCCACAGTTTCGGACGGTTCAGCGTCGGCACCGGCGACGCCGCCATTTTTGGTGGTCCCGCCGGAATCCAGAACGTACTGAGTCGGGTAACCGGCGGATTCAGATCGGAAATCGATGGAACCCTCGGTTCGTCGATACCCGGTGCCAACCTGTTCCTGATGAACCCGAATGGGATCCTGTTCGGTCCTAACTCCCAGTTGGACCTGGGTGGGTCGTTTCATGGAACCACCGCGGATTTCATTGGATTTGCCGATGGATCCCAATTCACTGCCTCGCCGTCGCCCAGCGACGGCCTGCTCAGCAGCGCCGCGCCGGAAAGGTTTGGATTTCTAAACCCGGCGCCCGCCCCGATCGAGGTCAACACGCCGAGTGTGTTGCAGGTGCCGAGCGGTCAAACACTCTCCTTCGTTGGCGGTGATCTCACCCTCGGAGCCGCCGACTTCAGTGCGCCCAGCTATCTCCTGGCAGGCGCCGGCCGCATCAACTTGGCGAGCGTCGCGTCCGCCGGCGAGGCCACGCTCGATGGCGGTGCCGTGAATGTCGATTCCTTCGGTCGGCTCGGAGACGTCACCATACAGGGTGGTAGCCTCGTCGATGCGCGAGATGTTTACATTCGGGCGGGCAACTTCGTCCTGGACGAGTCGATAATCATCCCGGGCGTTTTATCCTTCTTCGACCATTCCCCCGCGCCCGACGGTGGCGCCGTGGACATCGCGGCACGGGGCGACGTGACCATCACCGGCACGCAGCCGGAGGCGATTACGGACAACCCACCCGGAATCCTGACGTTCTCCGGATCAACGGATGAAATTGCCGACGCCACGGATGTACCTGACGTCTTCATCGCTGCGCGAGGCGACTTCACGCTGTCCGGATTCGCTGCCGTGCAGACGCTGCGGTTCGGGCCCGGCGCTCCCGCCGACGTGGTCGTAAACGCTGGCGACGTGACCATCGACGATGGCGGTGGTGTCGCAATGTTCAATTTTTTCGAAGGCTCCGGCGGAACCATGACAGTGAACGGAGACAACGTGAACCTCATTGGGCTGGGTGAGCCCGGGGGAACCACCGGCGCCACGGGTCTGCTGTCGCAAGGCGTGTTTCATTTCATCTATGGCGTGACGTCCATCGATCCGGCGTTGGCCAATGGGGACAGCGGAACCATTGACGTGAATGCCTCCGAAGCGCTCCGGGTGGCCGGAGCTGCCCAGATTACAACCGATAGTCTCAACTTCGGCGCCAGTGACGATATACACATTGCCGCGCGGAATGTCAGTTTGACCGATCGGGGCGGACTCATATCCGCGCAAAGCCTCTACGCGGGCGACGCCGGCGTCGTGGCCATCGATGCGACAGAAAATGTCAGAATTGACAACGGCTTTGTCGTTGCGGCGAGTACGTTTGGAACCGGTGACAGCGGTGGAGCAACCGTAACGGCAGCCGATAA
The DNA here is from genome assembly GCA_041587415.1 of Candidatus Competibacterales bacterium. Classification (GTDB taxonomy): domain Bacteria; phylum Pseudomonadota; class Gammaproteobacteria; order Competibacterales; family JAHEDQ01; genus JBFGYN01. Next base: position 2,503 of record JBFGYN010000294.1, read on the forward strand.
TGTCATCATCCAGGGCGTGGCCAGCGGAATCGCGACCCAAACTGCGCCGCCCTCGTCCGAGCAGTCGGACAATCTGGCTGCGCTATTTCTTGGCGCCGGAAGCACGCTTGCGGACTTGGCGGCAGCCCTCGGGCTGGACCCGAATACAGCCGATCTCGTGGACGTCTTGATAGCACTCAATGATTTCGGCCTTACCGACATTCCCGATCCCGTTCACGGCGATGGCGGCAGCATTGTCGTAGACGCGACCCGGATCTCGGTCGATGGGCAGGATTCCGCCATCGACTCCTCGACCGCGTGGGACGGCAACGCCGGCACCGTGGTTGCGGCCGCGCAGCATGTCATCGTCAGCGGGGGCAGCCAAATTCGCAGCCGAAGCGGGCTTCGCAACATCGAGACGGGCGAGTTCGTCGTGGGCTCGGGTAGCGCCGGCGCGGTTTCCATAGCAGGCATTGGCGATAGCACCATTTCGATCACAGGCGCGGACAGCGCCGTATCGACTACCACATTCGGCGAGGGGGACGGCGGCGCAATCATTATCGATGGAGCCAACATACGAATTGCCGAAGGTGGCGAGGTTACCGCCGACAGCACGGGATCGGGTCTGACCGGCGACATTCGCATAGTCGCGACCAGCAAGATTCGTATGGAGAACGGGAGCGTCTCGACCAGCGCAACGACCTCCGATGGCGGGAACATTGACCTGCTGGCGCCCAACCTCATCCACCTTAGAAAATCGGTTGTCACCACCTCAGTCGAAAGCGGTGCGGGCGCTGGTGGCAACATCCTGGTGGACCCTGAGTTTGTGGTGCTGAGCAACAGCGACATCATCGCCAACGCCTTCGGTGGTCCAGGCGGAAACATCCGAATCGTCGCGGACAATTTCATACTCAGCGCCGACAGCTCCGTCGAGGCGTCGTCACAGTTGGGTGTGCAGGGCACGATCGTCATCGAATCGCCGGAGAACGACGTCGCCGGGCAGGTAGCGAAGCTTCCCAGCGACTATCTATCGACGGACGATCTACTCGCTGAGCGCTGCGCAGCTCGACGAACGGGTTCCGAAAGCAGTTTCGTGATTCTGGGTGATCGTGGACTGCCCATGGATCCGGATGGATACCTTCCGAGTTTCGACGCTCTCGGGAATATCCCCGCACGCGTCGCCGGCTCGGTGCACTTGGCTCCGGCGGGCAACTCCGAACCCTACCTCGGCCTTCGTGGCTTGAAGATTGCCTTTGCCGGTGCGGGTTGCCATTAATAAGAACGCCGGCAAGCACTCTCTCGATCCGTGTGACGCCCAGGCAGCTCATCAGGCGCGCACCGCGTGACACCAATGCAAACAATAGCGAGCCATCAGAATTGAAGATCCGCACGCTGGTCGCAGTCATCTGGACCGGAGGATGTTTCGGTGGCGCAGCCGTCGCCCAGGAAGCGCCTATGGGCTCGAGCGCCTCTATTTTCGAGTCGACCCCATCCCAGCGAAGTCCCGCCTTGCCGTCTTTCGAGCAAGCGGAGGAACGACACCGTTTTGATCTCCCGCAGCTGCGCGAACCACCACCCGCAGACAGACTGCCCCGGGCAGCGCGGGTTTATGTGGAACGATTCGAGATTGACGGCAATACGGTGTTCCCGACCGGCGAGCTCGCGCCTATCGTCGCGCCGTTCGAGGGCCGCGAGATCACCAACGTCGAGCTGGAAGAGGCGCGCCGCCAGCTGACCCTGCACTACGTGAACAGCGGCTACATCAATTCGGGGGCGGTCGTCCCGGATCAGAAAGTGGCGGATGGCGTAATCGAAATTCGAATCATCGAGGGGAAGCTGAGCCGCATCGAGATCGAGGGCGTCGAGCGATTCAAGCCCGAGTACTTCTCCAGCCGATTGGAGCTCAAGTCTGGGCCGCCACTGAACGTCAACGATATCGAGGAACAACTCCAAATTTTGATACAGAACGCCATGATCCGCGGAATCAATGCGGAGCTCGAGCCCGGTGATCGCCCTGGAGAGGCCGTGCTTAGGGCAAAAGTTGCTGAGTCGAGGCCCTACAGTCTGGCCTTTGTCGTCGACAACAAGATTCCACCCAGTCTGGGCGAGGCGAGGCTGCTCGCCCAGGTAGGGGTTAACAATCTGGCCGGCCGCGGAGATGCGTTTTCCGCTGAGCTTGGTCTCGCCGAGGGAATCAATGGCAACGTCAAGGCGCGCTACCTACTGCCGGTCTTGCCCGACGACACACGATTGGGTTTCTACTTCGAGCGCGGTGACGCCGAGGTGGTCGAGGCACCCTTCGATGCGCTGAACATCGAGACCGAGCTGCGGGCTTTCGGAATCGATATCTACAAGCCCGTCAAGCGGACGTCGACCGAGCAGTTCGGCGTCGGCCTGTTGTTCGAGCGCCGAAAGTCCAAAACCTCATTGCTGGACGAGCCATTCTCCTTCTCCCCCGGCGTGGAAGAGGGCGAATCGATCGTATCCGTTTTTCGATTCTTTCAGGATTGGTCCAGGCGACATCGGAACCAAGTGTTCTCCGCCAAGTCCACCATCAGTCTCGGCGTCGATGTACTCGATTCCACCATCCACTCCAACAAACCGGACAGTCAGTTCATCACTTGGATTCCGCAGTTTCAGTGGGCAAGACGGTTCGGCGATTGGGGACACCAGATTTCCTTTCGTTTCGACGGACAATTCTCGAGCAACAGCCTGCTGCCCATCGAGAAACTGACAGTCGGCGGGCTGGACAGCGTGCGCGGTTA
>JBFGYN010000295.1:0-5240 GCA_041587415.1 Candidatus Competibacterales bacterium
ATTGCGGACATTTGCAAAGCGCACGACCTTTGGTTCCATGTAGACGGCGCATTCGGTGCCGTGGCCGCCTTGAGCGATTTGTTGCGACCCCAGCTCAAGGGAATCGAACGGGCCGATTCGCTTTGCTTCGATTTTCACAAATGGATGCACGTAAGCTATGACGCCGGGTTCGTGCTCGTGCGGCGCGAGGACCTGCATCGGGAAGCATTCACACTCCGACGCGAATACCTCACCGCGGCGCCCCGTGGGCTGGCTGGCGGAAACCCATGGTTTTGCGAATACGGCCCGGAGCTGTCCAGGGGATTTCGCGCGCTGAAAGTCTGGTTTGCACTCAAAGAGCACGGCATCAGAGGCATTGCCAGAAAGGTCGAAGACAATTGCCGGCAGGCGGCGTACCTCGCTGAGCGAGTCGAAGAGCATCCGGACCTGCAGCTTTCGGCCCCCGTGTCGTTGAACATCGTCTGTTTTCGGTATTTCGTGCCATCGATGGCGACCGAGGCTTTGAACCAACTGAACAGCGAAATCGTCATGAAGGTTCAGGAAACGGGAATCGCCGCACCCTCGACCACGAAGCTACACGGAGTGTTGGCGATTCGGGTCAACATAACGAACCATCGCAGTACCTTTGCCGACTTCGACATACTGGTCGATGCCGTCGTTTCTGCGGGCCGTGACCTCACCGCCTTGAGGGGATTGGGCGCGTTCGATTCCCGGGACGAGGCGGACGGAGTCAGGTTCGACTAGGCCGCACGGTGCGGGAACGGTTGAACGATGGTAGAACCTATCGTCGGAGTCATTGGCGGCATGGGCCCCGAAGCGACGGTGGAACTGATGCGACGCGTCATCGATGCGACGCCGGCGCTCGACGATGCCGACCACATTCACATGATCGTGGACAACAATCCGAAAGTGCCGTCCAGGATCAAGGCACTCATCGACGGTGACGGCGAGAGCCCCGGTCCGGCCATGGCGGCCATGGCACGTCGGCTAGAGATTGCGGGGGCCGACTTCCTCGTCATCCCGTGCAATACGGCCCACCACTACTGGTCTCACGCCTCCGAGGCGGTCGCCATACCCGTATGGCATCTCCCGGAACTGACCCTGTCGCGGATCGCGACGACCATTGGATCGGCGGAGGCTATCGGAATGCTCGCATCTCCAGCACTTCGGCAGGTGGAGCTCTACGAGCCTCATTGCAGACGCCTCGGTATGAGGCCGTTGTATCCGAAGCGAGAGGAGGATCTCCTGCAGGTGATCAAGGCGGTGAAAGCCAAACGGGTCGGAGACCGCGAAATCGAGCTTTTCCGTCGGGCCGCGGGCGAGTTGGCGGCAGCTGGTGCGCACGCCATTGTGTTGGCTTGCACCGAGTTCTCGCTTGTTTCGGACCGCCTCGAATTGCAGGTTCCCACCTTCGACACTCTCCAAGTGCTCGCAGAGCAAATCGTTGCAGAGGTAAAAGGCTAGCCCGGACAATTCGCAGAAGGGCGATCAGAACGAACGAGCAAACCGCTGGCGTGAACGGTGGCATGTCGATACCCGCTGATATAGGCTCAAGCATCCCTGTTCAATCAATCAAATGGCTAATTATGCGCGTCCCGCAGCAACGTTCGGGCTGGACGCAACAATCGCAACAACGATTCGATTGTGACGCCATCATGCAATCCGATGAGCAAGCTGTTTCCCGGGACAGGGCGCGGATGGACGCCTGGCTGGCGTCGCGCCCGGACACCGAAAAAGTCGCGGGCTTCGTCCCAGGTCCGGGGATCGAGAAACTGGAGCTGACATTCAGCATCGACAGATTGCGGGCGGCACTGGACGAGTTGTTGAGGGTTACCGGGTTCAAGGGTGACCAGCAGTCGTACGGTTTTGGTGCCATAGCCCTAACGCGCCGGCCCGGCGACGAGAAAATCGACGCCAACGACTTGTCCGGGCGTTATTGGGCGCGCACGGACGAGCGATACGTCGAAGAAGCATTCGAGGAGCCGGTGGACGAATCCCAGTACAGCGAATTCGTCCCCGAATACGGCAACAGCTACTTCGAGAGAGTACACCGGGAATTGACGCGGCGCTTCCCGGTCGGGCGAATGCGGGTGCTGAGCAAGGGGTTCTACAACTGCAACTCCTGGCACCGGGACCCGGAACCACGTTTGCACATACCCATTGTTTCAAATCCGGGCTCGCTATTTGTGGTAAACAATCATTGTACTCACCTGCCCGCGGACGGCTCCGTGTACTTTACCGATACCCGTTGCTACCACACGGCGCTGAATGGTGGTTTGTCCATCCGCGTCCACATCGTCGCGGCGCTGCGCTTATAGGTCGCGTCAGCGCCGCTCTGCCAGTGCAGGTCGCGCAGATCGTAGCGAGCGGCAGACGCAAGGTCCCGGAACTCAGGCTGTCGATCGCGATTCCCTACGTGCAACTCACCATAGCAGGACCGGCCATGCTGTTGATTCCCGATTCCCAGGCGGAAGCCGACAAACGAGACGCGTTCGCACAATTTGCCCGCCGCATAGCAGCGAACGAGCCTGTTCCCCATCCACTTGCCCTGGACACCGAACAGCGACGGCTGCACGTGCGACGCACATTGCGCGAGGACCACCGGTTTCGTATCCATAATCGACCGGAAGGCGCCCAACGCAAGTTCGACGAACTGGCAAGTGCTCCTGTGAGGTTCTTTCGCGGCACAGCACTGCTTTTTTACCGGGACATGGCGGGCACCGACGGGGATCTGCCACAGGTCTTCTCCATCGGTGACGTGCACCCGGAGAACTTCGGTGTGATGCCCAACGCTGACGGCGTCCCATTCTTCGGTGTCAACGATTTCGACGAGGCCGAGGTGGCCCCCTTCTCCTGGGATCTCAAGCGCGGGGCAACCGGTTTTTACCTGTATGCCAAGGCCAATGGCTTCAAGAAGAAGCGACGTCTCGAGGTGGCGCGTGATTTTCTCCGGGGCTACTTGGACGCCTTGGGGGACTTCGCGCGGGACGACCGCGAAAAACATCACCAGTACCGGCTCGACAACAGCCCCAAGCAGATCCGCCAGCTGCTCAAACGGGCGATGAAATCCCGCCGCGCCTTCCTTGCCGACAAGGTGGATCTCGAGGCCGGTCGCTTCCTCGCCACTGACGAGGTGGTCCCCATCAGCAGCCGAGTCGATGAGTTCCAGCGTAGCGTCAAGGCATACGCGAAGGCCAATGAAATCGACAACCGCAGCGGTCGCGCAGGCCACTTTCAGGTCAAGGACGTGGCAGTGAAGAAGGGCAGCGGCACGGCCAGTCTGGGGCTGGACCGCTACTGGGTGCTCATCGACGGCGAGACCGACGACCATTTGGATGACATCATGCTAGAGTTCAAAGAGGCTCGTCGATCCGCACTCTGGGGATTGACGCCCCCCTCCTCCACGGCCGATTCGAAAAGCAAGACCGCCGGTCAGGCAAAGCCGAAGCGGCGCGAGTCACAGGCTCAGCGCATCGCCAACAGCCACCGCGTCCACGTCGCCGGCGGCGACCCGTACTACGGACACGCCACCATCGACAAGCGCGACTTTCTGGTACGCGAGCGCAGTCCCTACAAAGACGACATCGACGTGGACGACCTAAACGTCAAAGCGATGCGCGACTACGCGGAGGTCTGCGGCCGCACTTTGGCCCAGTCCCATGCGCGGGCGGACGAGGACACCGGCGTCGGCGAGGGCGAGGCGGAACGGGCCATTTTGGAATCCGTCCAACCCGCAGTCCTGGTGGACGACGTATGCCGCTTTGCGGTCGCCGCCACCCATCGGGTGGAGCGCGATTTCGCACTCTTTTGCGCCGATCATGCCCTCGGTGCCTTCCGGATAACTGGCGGCAGCGGAGACTGACTCGACGACAGTTTTCTGGCTACGATCAAGAGATGGCACGTGTGGTGGAACCAGTTTTCATGGGACGCTTGAACCCGTGGGCTCGGCCGTTGAGGTGTCTCCCGACAGATGGTGCGGAAATCCGCAGGGACGCGACATGACGAATTGGAGGGCGTTGCGAAAACCGTCACACGACCTTTCGGAGTCCGATCGTGCCGACTCGCTGAAAAACTGACTCGGCGAGAACAAAAGTCATCAATATCCGTTACACTTCGGGCGCATCAACTACGAAAGCCAGACGAGTTCCTTGAGCCATCCTTGGTTTAATCCCCTTTATCGCCGTGTCCTGACCCTGGCGTTCTGCTTAGGTTGGCTGGTCTTCGAGCTCTTCCAAGGCGAGACGCTGTGGTTGACTTTGGTCACGTTCGCCTGCGCATACGCCGTTTGGGAATTCTTCCTCAGTGGCCACTATCCCGTTACCGCCGGTGACGACACCAGCGGTTGAGGCCCTGCCGCTGCTGCATGACATTGGCGGACGCGGGGCACTCTGCAACGTAACAACACAATAGCAGGGTACGCTGGGCCACGAAGCGGTAGCTATGGCGGGCGTGCGGGCCACCAACGCTCGACCGAATGCCGCGCTCTCATCTCAAACCACCCGATGTACGGCCCATACGGATGTGCCCGAAACGATGTGAGGTTCGAGCTGCTCGGCCCATTCCGCTTGGCCGTTCACATGCTCGAGGCGGGCCAAGGCCTCGTTCAGAGAGGCGAGGTCAGTGATTTCCACTTCAATTTCGATGGCGCTTTCCTTTGCGCCCACGGCCCCGGTGAGGATGCGAGACTGCTCCTGCGACCAACCGATCTGGGGCGCAATGTCCCGCCACCAACGTTTCATGAGCTCGATCGCGGCTTGCTTGCGGCCGAAGCGGGCGTCAATGTGCCAACGGGCGATCATCATGCCTTGTCCCTCCATTTTTGATCGTTTGCCGCTCGCACCACATTGGCCATCAGGGGCTGCCCTTGCAGTTGCAGCACGGACCGTTGAATGAGGTCGGCCTGGTGCGGCTGCAGCGCCTGGCCGCCCATGCTGGCGTACCAGCCGGCGAGCGGGTCGGTTACCTCGGTCCGTTCTCCAGCCAATTCTTCCACTACCGCCAGACCGCAGAACGGGACAGAGGTGGGCGAATACCCGCCTTCGTGGCAAAACACGAGCCTGCCCCCGCATGCGGTCTCCGCGGCGTGCATGATTTGCCGTGTCATCAAGCGGTAGGTCTCGCTGTAGCACAGCATCCGACCCAAGGGATCGCTCACAGCCGCGTCGAACCCCGAGGCCACCACGATGAGATCGGGCCGGAACTCGCGCACCGCAGGCAGCACCAGCCGCTCGAGCGCGGCG
>JBFGYN010000296.1:0-5231 GCA_041587415.1 Candidatus Competibacterales bacterium
GGTCAGGCTCGTGGCCTACTCCGAAGTCTACGGGCCGGGATTCGAGGACATGGCGCGGCGGGTCCCGGACATCTCCCGGCTGGAAGCCGCAACCGGATTCCGACCAGCTACGCCTTTGTCTGAGATCATCGCGGATGTGATTGCGGAGAAAAGGCTCGTCGTTGCCGCCTGAAGTCCCGACAAACGTGTCCAACGCACCAACGCGAGCGTGCCGCTGCAAGAACCTAAGCGGTCAGCCACAAATGCAACTCGGTGGTGCACGGAATTTTCCCTTTCTACGTGAACGGCACGCCCAGGAAGGGAAAAGTCCACATGACGCGTAACGGTGTGCAGTACCTGCTGATCTGCAACACGTCCGACGGTCTGGTCGCGCAGCTGAACGGCGTAATCGTACAAATGCAGTTCGCGCGTAGGCTGAGTCTTCGTCCGATCGTGTACCTGCACCGGCGAAGCTACATGTTCGGCGGACCGAACCCCTATTTCGACGCTGACCACGGCGCCAATGCTTGGGACTATTACTTCGAGCCGGTCGGCGTGCCGGAGGACAAACTACGGTCCCTTGTTGACGAGGGCCGGGTATTCACCCTGTCCAGCGCTTCCGAACTGGAGCGGCTGTACCGGTGGGAGCCTGAAAGCTGGTTCATGAACCCCTACGGCTACTACCGGACCGTCGAGAACCGCGCCGACGGTTCCTATCCGACCGACTGGTGGCAGGCGCAGCGGGAAAAGGTCCGTCCGTTTCTGAAGGACGGCACGCTGCGGTTCGGGCCGTCGTTGCTGTCCGAGGTCGACCGCTTCGTAGGCGCCAAGTTCGGCGAGACCACGCTGGGCCTTCAACTGCGGGGCTCGGACAAGTTCGATTTCGGTGTTGGCCCGAACCTGTCACGTAAGGTGTTGCCGGAAGAGTATTTTCCGCATATCGATGCCTACCTGGTCGAGCACCCTGAATGCGATCGCATCTTTGTTGCGACAGACCAGCGCCAGTGGCTCGGGGTTCTAGAAGAGGCCTATCCGGACAAGGTCATCTCGTATTCGGAGAAGTCGCTGAGCGATACCGATTCCAACCGCTTTCACGATGCGCAGGAGAAGGCCGTCCGGGGCAAGGAGGTCCTGATCGACTTGCTGCTTCTATCTCGCTGCAACTTCTTGCTGAAATGCCATGCTGCGGTTGGCGAGATGGCTCTGGTGCTGAACCCGGACCTCGCGTTCCTCGACCTGAACTATGCGAAACAGCCAATGCGCGTGAAGCGCCGCTCACTTCATGGCATTGCCGCGCCCGCAATACGGGTGATCTGCGCAATCTGGAAGTGGCGCGCGGAGCGCGGTTCGGCATTGGAGCGGGTCGTCTCGATCGAAGGCGATGACATTTTCGTGGGCAAGGGTCGCGGGCGCAGTCTGAACGTGAAGTCCGGGGCAAGCGAGAAAGCGGCCAGGGCGCCAGTTTTGTCGAGGCGCTTCGTCTCTGACGGATTCGACTGGATCCTGCGCCAACTCGAAAGGCGGTGCTTCGACTACGAACCCCAAGCGCACCCGACGCCCACTTCGGACCAGAACTAGGGCAAGACCGCCCCAGTAGACACGACGTCAGCCTACCGCCCCGCCGTCTCCAGTCCACGCTCTGTCAGGGAGGCTTCGAACGCTCCGGCGAGCTTTTCCCGGTCGTGGCTATCGAAGTACCACCGGATCGTGCGTTCGAGTCCCTCGGAGAAGCTCACCTTTGGTTCCCACTTCAGTAGCCGCTTTGCGAGGGCATTGTCCGCGACCCGGTTATAAGGGCCAGTCGGCTTGCTCAGGTCGCGCTCGATCGGGGCGTCGTGCCCAGTTCGCTCGAGAATCATCTGTGCCGCCTGGATTACTGAGGTTCGCTCCATCGTGCCGAGATTGACTGCGGTTCCGTCCTCGATCCGCTCCGCGGCGCGGATCGTACCCTCGACGATGTCGGAAACATAAGTCCAGTTCCGGATTTGCTCGCCCGTGCCCCAGACGACAAACGGATCTTGCTGCAGGAAAGCGCGCCCGATCATGGCGACCACAGCATGGTTTGCCGGGCAGCGCTCGCCATAGGCGGTGAAATACCGGACCGAGGCGCACTTGAGGCCGTGTTCCTCGTGGTATGCATTAAGCGAGAGCTCGGCCATCAGCTTGGCCCAGCCGTAGAGATCGTCGGCCTCGTAAGGCGGCTTCACCAGATCCTCGGTCAGATACAGGATTTCGCTCGGGTTGGCCTGGATGCTGGTCGGATACACGCAACCCGACGAGGCAAATGTAAACTGTTCCACGCCCGAGCGGTGCGCTTCGCGGATCAAGATACTGTCGAGCGCCAAATTTGTGGAGCAGGCAGCCTGATGGGTGCTTATGTAGCCGCGCCCGCCATGTGTCGCCGCGAGGTGGAAGACCACGTGGATGTCGGAAACTGCCTTCGACGCAGTCTTCGGGTCCAGCAAATCCGCTTCCTCGAACTCCACACGTCCGCTTTTCAGGGCGCCATCAATGTTCTCTCGAACGCCACTGGACAGGTCGTCGACAACTCGGACGCGGGCGCCTCGCTCGACCAGACCCTCGACCAGATGCGAACCGATGAACGAGCACCCCCCGGTCACAAGCACGTTCTTTGACGACCAATCCATCAATTCAACTCCGTTCACACAATTCGCAACTCGACATTTCGCCATCACTCGTTCGACCGCGCCTCAATTTGAGGAAAGGCGATGTCACGGCGGTATGCTCCGAATTTCGAGCAGCGGTCGATGTCTAACTGCCGGCTCGCGCAACCGTCAAGAAGGGCAATTGACAGCTTCCACGACGTATGCAGGCTTGCCTGCACTGCGGCCGTTCAATGGGCGGCTTGGTAATGCAACGCCGACGAGACAGAGACTGTTGCCAGCGACCGGACCAGAATGAAACGCGAATTCGCCAGCGGGGCAGCTTGGAGCACCGCGGCCAGTTGGCTGGAACAGGGCGCCGCAGCTTTGATTTTTCTGGTCATCGCGCAGCTGATCGGAGTTGAAAACTTCGGCATCGTGTCGATGGCGTTCGCCTTCCTTTTCCTTGGTGAGTTCCTCGTACGAGACACCATCACCGAAGGCATCGTCGAACGAGCCGAGATCGAGGACGGCCGGCTCGAGGCCACCTTCGTCGCGCTCGTGGGATTTTCTGCCGCCATTGTCCTTGCGCTTGCTCTAATCGCCTATTTGGCGGCCATTGTTTACGGCGAGCCATCAGTAGCTCTGTTGCTTATTGCAGTCAGTCCGACCGTCCTCATGATCGGTGGAGGTGGGGTCTCCACGGCTTTGCTGAGGCGCCGACTAGCGTATCGAGCGCTCGCGATACGCACGGTCATCGGCGTTTTCGTCGGCGGGGTCGTCGGCGTCGGCATGGCACTGAACGGGTTCGGGGCGTGGAGCCTTGTCGGACAGCGCCTCGCAGAGATCGGCACCAACAGTGTTCTCGCCGTCGCGGCGGCTGGTTGGCTGCCAAAGCGCTGGCCCAGGCGGGCGGAGTTCCTGTTGCTGCGCGGGCTCGGTCCAACAGTCGTCCAACTCCGGTCGGTAACGCTCGTGATTACCCAGACGCCGACTGTCCTTCTCGGCATGTTCGCCGACCCAAGAGCCGTAGGTCTATTCGCCTTCGCGCTCCGGTTGGCCGAAATCGTTCTCACGGTCTTTGTCAAGCCAATTCAAGGGGTCGCGCAGTCAGCTGTCGCGGCGCTGCGGCGAACTACTGCGGCCACGGACCAGTTTTACCTCGATCTGACGGAACTCGCCGCCTTTAGCGGTTTCGTTGCCTTTGCTGGACTTGCGCTTGTCGCTGATCCCCTAATCGAAATACTGCTTGGCCCGGAATGGAGCGAGGCCAGTGAGATCCTGCCTTTCCTGTGCCTAGCAAGTTCCGTGATGGCCCTGACGGCAATCCAGGAGGCCTACCTTTTGGCCATCGATCGCGTGAAGCCGTTGTTCTGGGCTGCTACGACCGAGGCGGTCATCGGACTGATGGTGATTGCGTTTGCGAGCCATTACGGCGCTGTCGCCGCCGCAGGAGCTGTGGCGCTGCGCGCTGCGGTTGCCTTGCCAATGCGCACTGCAGCCACTTTGGCTCCCGAATACATCGCTACTGCTCGGTATGTTCGCACACTTGTCGCTCCCGCGTTGCTTGCGGTGGGAATGGCAGTTGTAGTGGGCTCGTGGCGCTTCGCCGTTCTCGGTCGCATTTCAGATCCCGTCTACGTATTGTCGGCAATAGTGATCGGCATCATGGCAACGGTCGCCATGTTGTTCGGGTTCATGCCGAGTACTGTTGCCCGATTGAGAACATTCATACGAGCGGCATGATGAATGTAACTAGGAAAAGAAAAAGCCGCCAGGATTGGTGTCTGATCTTAAAGCAGCGCAGGACTGCGATTTGGGACGATCTCGCGGTTCGTTAGGAGAGTTTTGGATGCGAGTCGAAGGACAGGAACTCAAGTCAGCTGGCCGTAGCGGCCTTCTTCTGGTCAAGCTAGCTCTGGTAATCGCTGCCGCCGGCCTGTTCGCCTATTCACTCTCAGGCTTCGCAATGCCGAACGGCCTTCCAAACTACGAGAATTGGTGGCTCATGATGGTCGCGATTGGCACCATCCTTGCGGCGCTAACTTTCAGGACGGACTTTCAGACAGTCGGGATTATTGCAGCTACCCTGATAATTGGATTCAGCGCACAATTGGCCCTGAGAACTCCTTTTTGGCACCAGCACTTCCGCTTTGTGCCCAGTTTTCTCTCTTACACGATGATCGCATTCCTTTTAATCCAGGTTGTAGTAGCTGCGTATTATTTCTGGCGACAACGCATCGTCCGCCAATTACCCAGGGTGTTTTCGGAATTTGGGTGGATTCGATCGATCGCACTCATTGCGGCCATCGTATAGGCTTCGAAATCGTCGATGGACTTCTTCGCTCAAGAGAAGATAGGAAGGTACCTGCCCCACCTTTTCGTTTCAACCGCATTTCTTGCGACGAATATTTCAGTTTTCGTTTCTTTGATTACCTCGATACCAAGTCAAAGAATTCAAAGTTTTCCGATGTCGGATGAGATGGAGAATGTATTTTCCGGTACCGATAGCCAGACTACATGGTCAAATTGGGTGTTTCCGGTTGCAGTCGCGGCGTTCGTTCTTGTCGTTTGCCTGCTAATAAGTGCTCTGTCGTTTGACAATGTACCTCACCTTGACGATATCGCTTACTATTTCCAAGCTCGGTA
>JBFGYN010000297.1:0-5215 GCA_041587415.1 Candidatus Competibacterales bacterium
CCAGTGCTTTACCGTGTTCATGTCAATTCCTCGTTTGCGACCCATGTGCCGCAGTGTTACTTGAATTGCGACCATGAAAGCACGAATGGTGCGGCGCACCAAATGATCAATTCTGGGGATGCACATGAAAAAAACTAACACGCGACGAATGCGCACGATAAGTCGTCAGGCATTTCCCTGAGGCAGTTGTTTTGCCAGCCGATTGTGATGCTGAAGCACTTTGTCGAGGACGACCGTTGTCAATCTGCCGCGATCGACGACCACGCGGCCGTTGATCACATTAAACGCTACCGGTGCCGGAGCACAAAATACCAACGCAGCCAACGGATCGTGCCACGCACCCGAAAATTCGAGACGGTTCAGGTCGAACGCCACGAAATCCGCCGCCATTCCGGGTCCGAGGTAGCCGATGTCGTCGCGACCCAGCACGGCGGCACCACCACGCGTCGCGAGCCTCAACGCCGCGCGTGCCGACAGGGCCCCGGGCCCACGGGAGACCCGTTGCAGCAACAGCGCCTGCCGCACCTCGTTGAGCATCTGCCCACCATCGTTCGAGGCACTCCCGTCCACGCCGAGCGCTACCTTGACCCCCGCATCCAACATGGAACGAATGGGAGCAATTCCCGAACCGAGGCGCATGTTCGAGCACGGACAGTGCGCGACGCCGGTGCTGGTGGCCGCGAAAAGTTGCACACCCGGGGGATCCAATTGAACGCAGTGCGCGTGCCAAACATCGCCCCCGACCCAACCCAGCTCTTCGGCGTATTCGGCAGGTGTCGCGCCAAAACAATCCCGGCTGTAGGCGACATCGTTTGCGCTTTCCGCCAGGTGGGTGTGCAGACCGACACCGTAGTGACGAGCGAGGGTCGCCGATTCGCGCATCAGGTCGCGGCTCACCGAGAACGGCGAGCAGGGAGCCACGGCGATTCGTTGCATTGCGTAACGCCCATGATCGTGAAACGTCTCGATCAGGCGGCGTGTGTCGGCGAGCACGTCCGCTTCCTTTTCCACCAGACTATCGGGCGGCAAGCCGCCATGACTCTCGCCAACGCTCATGCTCCCGCGGCACGCGTGAAAACGCATGCCGATCTCAGCCGCTGCCTCGATGCTGTGATCGAGACGACAGCCGTTCGGAAACAGGTAGAGATGGTCGCTCGACGTGGTGCACCCCGAGAGCAGGAGTTCCGACATGGCCGTGAGCGTGGCGACCCGTATCATTTCCGGGGTAATCCCCGCCCAGATCGGATACAGCGCCTTCAGCCAACCGAACAACTCCGCATCCTGCGCCAGAGGGATCGCGCGGGTCAGACTCTGGAACATGTGATGGTGGGTGTTCACGAGCCCCGGCAGGACCACGTGATCGGACAGATCCAGGACCTGATCGGCGACAGCGGGCAACTCCCGAGTCGGGCCTACTCGTTCAATGACATTGTCTCGTACGAAGATGGCACCGAGTTCGAATTCGCGCCCTTGGTCGTCGAACGTCGCGAGAAGGCGGGCATTCCTGACCAGCAGGGTCCCCACCGGTCGACTGTCCGCCGGTCAGGCCTGGGCGATGTGAACCAGATTCGTGCCGCCCGACTCACCGAAAGGAATGCCCGCCGCAATGACCATTGGCTGGCCGGGCTTCAAGAAATGCCGTTCGACCGCTACCCGCCTCGCGGTGTCGACCATTTCATCCACCGAGTCCACGCGCTCCACGACGACCGACTGTAGGCCCCAGGCAATGGCTAGCCGGCGCGCCGTCTGGCGGCTCGGGGTCAGTGCGAGAATGGCGGCCTCCGGTCGTTCGCGTGCCGCTCGTAAGGCGGTGAAGCCAGACTCCGTGTACGTGACGTTCAGGGGGGCCGACAAGATACCGGTCATTCGGCCCAATGCGCAGCACACCGCGTCTGCGCTGGTAGATTCCGGGTCCGGATGATGTGCTTCCAGAGCCTTGCGATAATGGGGGTCCTGCTCCACCCGCTGAATGATCTGGTCCATCATGCGAACCGCTTCCACCGGATATTGCCCGGCCGCGGATTCGGCCGAGAGCATGACGGCATCGACTCCGTCATACACCGCATTGGCCACATCCGACGCTTCAGCCCGTGTTGGTACCGGTGATGACACCATGGAGTCCAACATGTGCGTTGCGATGACCACGGGCTTGCCGAGACGCCGGCACATGTGGCTGATGCGCTTTTGAATGTGAGGCAAATCCTGGGGCGGCATCTCGACTCCGAGGTCCCCGCGCGCAACCATTACCGCATCGGAGGCCGCCACGACTGCATCGAGCCGCTCGATGGCGGCCGGCTTCTCCAATTTCGCGAGAATCAGCGCGCGCCCGGCCGCCAGTTCGCGCACCTCCTCCAGATCCTCCGGGCGCTGCACGAAGGACACAGCGGCCCAATCCACTTCCAAACCGAGACCAAACTCCAGGTCTGCCCGATCCTTGTCGGTAAGTGCCGAGAGCGGCAGAATCACGCCCGGCACATTCACGCCTTTGCGGTCGGATATTTCTCCTCCGACGATCACTTGCGTCTCGAGCCAATCGGAGCCCTGTTCCTGAACCCGCAAGTGAATGCGGCCGTCGTTCACGAGAAGATCTGAGCCCGTGGTAACCGCGGCGAAGATCTCAGGGTGCGGAAGGCCAACCCGCCGCTGGTCACCGGGCTGCTCACTCAGATCCAACCGAAATTGCTGCCCGGGAGCCAACATCACGGGGCTGGCGCCGAAACGCCCGACGCGAAGCTGCGGGCCCTGCAGATCCATCATGATCCCAATCGGCCGATTGATGTGGTCCTCAACCCGACGAATGGCTGCCACCCGCTCGGCGTGTTCTGAATGGCTTCCGTGACTGAAATTGACTCGGAACACATCCGCCCCGGCCTTCGCCAGGGACCGGATGGTGGTCTCCTCGGCGCTGGCGGGTCCGAGCGTAGCGATGATCTTCGCGTGGCGTTGGCGCTTCAAAGCACGTTTTCCCTACAGGATTGAGAGACGAGATTTCTCGTCTAGATATAGTAGATCAGCAAGAAGGCACCCAGCAGCAGGGCGACCCAGAGCACCATGCTGCCGGTCGGCCACGTCCGGGCGAGAACGCCTCGAGGGCCATGGTGCGTAAACAGCCCGTGAACCATGCGATCGACGCGCTTGAGCCCCTGTGCAGCCACCGTGTCCCGGACCCGGCTCACCCTTACCGCGAATTCCTCTCCCAGCTCGGCTTCGAATCGTCGGTAGAACCAATCGAAATCCAGGCTGATGGTGAGCGTGCGTTTCATCATCGGCAGCATCACGAAAAAAGCGAGGCCGGCGAACAATAGCAACTGGAACTGGGTCACCAGATGGGCCGCCGTGTAAGGCTCGTACTGGACAGGAAACGGCAGCAGGGCGTAGAGGGGACCGGGGTAAACGCCGAGAAAAATGCACAGGAATGCGAACAGCCACATCGCTGCCTGCATATTCCAGGGTGGGTCCGGCGGACGCAAGCCCGAGTCTTTCTGAAAAAAAACGAACCATGGGAACTTGATCCCGGCATGTAGGAATACACCGGCCGACGCCGCCGTCAACATGAACCAGACCAGCGTCAAGTGCTCGTCCGCGGCACTCTGCGAGACCATGGATTTGGATACGAAGCCGGACGTGAAGGGAAAAGACGAAATGGCCAAGGCGCCGATAATTCCGCAGAGAGCGGTAACCGGCATGCTCTGGAAAAGCCCGCCCAGATCCGTGCATTTGCGCCGCCCCGTCACGAACAAAACGCTGCCCGCCGACATGAGCAACAGCGCCTTGTAGATGATGTGAGCAAACGCATGGCTGGCCGCGCCGTTGAGAGCCATTTCCGTGCCGATTCCGATTCCCGCGACCATGAATCCGACCTGATTGACGATGCTGTACGCCAGAATCCGACGCATGTCGTTCTCCAGCAGAGCGTAGATGATCCCGTACAAGGTCATGTAGATCCCGACGTAGATCAGCACCTCCGCTCCCGGAAATCCCACGAACAAGGTGTAGACGGCAGTCTTGGTCGTAAAGGCCGAGAGATAAACCATGCCACTGGGACTCGCTTCGGGATAGGCGTCGGCGATCCACGCGGACAGGGGCGGGGCACCCGCGTTGACGAGAAATCCGGCCAGGATCAGCCACCCACTGATGCCGTCCAAGGACATTGTTGCGAATTCCACGGAGCCGGTCGTACCGATGTGTGCAACGATGCCCGCCATGAGAACGACGCCACCGAACAAATGCACGAGCAGGTAGCGCATGCTCGCCCGATAGGCCGCTTGCGAGCCGGCCGACCAAATCACCATCGTCGAACCGATGGCCATGATCTCCCAAAACACGAACAAGGTGATCAGATCGCCGGCGAAGGTCACCCCTATGGCACTGCCAGCATAGATGTTCGCCGCGCACAGCTCTGTCACACCGGTTTGGCGAAAGCCATACAAACCGCCGACAAAAACCATTACTGCAAAAACAGTGGCGAACAGTCGTCCGACTGTGGTCGACTCCACCGGCTCGAGCATGTAGTCCAGGAACGGGACAGTGAGCGACACGCCTTCGGGCAGCCACCAGATCGCGGCGAGCGTCAGCAGCGGCAGGCCCATCACCAGGACGCCGCGCAGTGCCCGCGGCAGCAGCGGGAGAACCAGTGTCCCGAGGATCAGGATCAGGCCAGGGGGAAAGCTAGTCGTCATAGTACGTGTCCTCGCGCTTGAGGAATATCCCCAGCACCTTGGCGGCCACGACCATGGCACAGCAGGTCAAGAACCCGTACCAGGCGTGAAATCCGAAGATGCCGTCGACGCCGAAATGGGGGTGCAAGTCGACGCCGAATTCGGGCACGATGGTCAAGGCGAGGACGACGATGAACACCATCCACAGGATTCGAATGGTGCCCGGCCGAACCAGCCAATGCTTTTGATCACTCATGGACCGGACCCAACCAGTTGCGCGGCGAGATCGAGCGGGACCGCGGGAAAAGAGAAAAACAGGATCGTCAGCGCCGCCGTGGCCACGAGAGCAACGACGATGGGCCACGGCGCCTCGCCGTGCGAAGGATGGCCATCGTCCGGATCAGCCTCCCGTTTGAAGAAAGCATCGTAGACGATCGGCACGAAATACGCCGCGTTCAGCAGCGTGCTGAGCACGATGACCCCGACTGCGACCATCTGCTCTGCCTCGAAAGCCCCCATGAGCAGGTACCACTTGGATATGAAGCCTGCGGCCGGCG
>JBFGYN010000298.1:0-5188 GCA_041587415.1 Candidatus Competibacterales bacterium
AAACGACGTCGAACCGGAATTGGCCACCGGGTTGGAGCAGGTCTTTTTGATCGCCCGGCTACGTCTGGACGCCCTGTTGCAGCCCTGAATCCAATCTCGATGAAGGAGAAACAGCATGGGTGGACTATCGACGCATGTTCTTGACACCGCCAATGGCCGACCGGCGCCGGGCTTGCGCATCGATCTGTCTGTGTACGTGGGCGATGGTTACCAACTGCTCAAGACCCTGCATACAAACGAAGATGGCCGCACGGACGCGCCACTGCTGGACTCCTCGGCCATGGCCATCGGGCGTTACGAGCTCTTGTTTCACGTGGGCGACTACTTTGCCAGCTCGGGCGCCACGACGACCGAGCCACCTTTCCTCGACACCGTGCCAGTGCAATTCGCAATCGCCAACCCGACGCAGCACTATCACGTCCCATTGCTGGTATCCCCGTGGAGCTATAGCACCTACCGGGGCAGTTAGCCCACATCGTTCACCGGGCCGCTCGAATCTGCACGGTATGATTGCACTCTATGCCTTATTCCGAAATCCACAGAAAACCAATGTGTCACGGGCTTCGCTCTCCCGGCGGTAGCACGATTGTGACCTCACTGGCACGCACTTTCCTTCGAACCGTAGCGACGGCTACGCTTCTCTGCCCAAGCGCGCACTCGGAATCACCCCAACCGCACTCCCATTCGGGAGCCCGGTGAGCGATGCGAATTAGCCCAGGGACGCGGCCACGGTGTGGTTGATTCCCGGGCGTACAGATCTGTGCCCGACATCATTCGACCGTCCCATTCCCAGGTGAGGACTCATGGAAGCCTACATAGGTGATTGGCTGAATCTCTTGCTGCGCTGGCTGCACCTGATCGCGGGCATCGCCTGGATCGGCGCCTCATTCTATTTCGTGATGCTGGACAATTCCCTGAAACCGCCGAGAAAATTGGAGGATGCCAATCGCGGTGTGTCCGGCGAGCTATGGGCTGTTCACGGCGGTGGGTTCTATTGCAGCCAGAAATTTCTCACGGGCCCGAAGCGTGACCCACTCTCCGAGGATCTGCACTGGTCCAAATGGGAGGCCTACACGACGTGGCTCTCTGGGATGGGCTTGCTGGCCATTGTCTACTGGCACGGTGCCAGTGCGTACCTCATCGACACGAGCGTCGCCGACCTGTCGCCGTATGCGGGCGTCGCTCTGAGTGTCGCGTTCCTGGTGGGGGGCTGGCTCGCCTACGACAAGCTTTGCAAACGCATCAAAGACGACAAGGTATTGGCTGCAGTCATCTCTGGCTTGATCGTTTTCGCCGTCTGGGGCTTGTTCCAGCTATTCAGCCCACGCGCGGCTTACATCCACGTGGGGGCAATGATCGGCACAATAATGGTGGCGAACGTGTTCTTCGTCATCATCCCGGGCCAAAAAAGGATGGTCGCGGCCATCCGCGCCGGCCAGGAGCCTGACCGCGAACCCGGTTTGCGCGGCAAGCAACGCTCGGTGCACAACACCTATTTCACTTTGCCGGTGCTGTTCACCATGATCAGTCACCATTTCCCGATGACTTATGGGCACGACTCCGGATGGCTCGTGTTGGTGACCATCATGCTGGCGGGCGCGCTGATTCGGCAGTTCTTCGTGCTGCGCCACCAAGGCCAGGTGAAGATCGCCTATCCCGTAGTCGGCTCGGCTCTGCTGCTCGCGCTAGCTGTCGCCATTGCGCCGAATCTCAGCGCCTCGTCGACGGCCGGCGATTCCGCTCGAGCGGTGAGTTTTACGCAGGTACATTCGGTCATCGCGCAGCGCTGCGCCACCTGTCACTCTGCGAATCCCACTGATGCGGCCTTCCCCGTAGCGCCCGGCGGCGTGATGTTCGACACCCCAGACCAGATCAAAGCCCAGGCAACGCGCATCCACCAGCGGACGGTGGTCACCAGGGACATGCCGCTCGGTAACATGACCCAAATGACGGCCGAGGAAAGGGCTTTGCTTGGGGCTTGGTTCAGCCAGGGGGCGGAGGTCGACGAGTAATAGGTGAAAGCAGTGATCGCAGAAAAGTGTGGCCACTATCTTCCGATCAGGATTGCACGGAAGTCGTTCACGTTGGTCAGCGTGGGTCCGGTGATCACCAGATCGTCGATGGCCTGGAAAAAGGTATATCCATCGTTATTGGCAAGCATCGCCCGGGGGTCCACACCCAGTCCCCGAGCCCGGTCGAGTGTATTCGGTGTCACGATAGCCCCTGCGTTGTCTTCGGTGCCGTCGATGCCGTCCGTGTCGCAGGCGATGGCGTAGACATTTGGCGCCGCCTCCAGCGCGATGCCGAGGGCCAACGCAAATTCCACATTTCGACCACCACGTCCGCTGCCGCGAACCGTCACCGTTGTTTCGCCGCCGGAGAGCAAGACGCAGGGTGCCGGGATGGGTTGGTTGTGATGCAGCACCTGTTTCGCGATGCCGGCATGAACCAGGGCGACAACGCTTGCCTCGCCCTCGAGACTGTCGCCGAGAATCAGTGGCGCGTAGCCCGCTTCGTTGGCCACCCGCGCGGCGGCCTCGAGCGAGGCCTGCGGTTTGGCAACGATGATCGTATCCGTGTGCGCAAGCCGGGGATCACCGGGCTTCGGCGTCTCGCTTGCCGCCTGGTGGATGTGTCGCAGCACGGCCTCGGGTTCTCGAATGGCGTATTTGTCCAGGATCGCCCGCGCGTCGTCGAATGTCGTTGGGTCGGGCACCGTCGGTCCGGACGCGATGTCCGCCGGGTCGTCTCCCGGCACGTCCGAGATCAGCAGAGTCAGGACTCGTGCCGGTGCGCAAGACGCGGCCAAACGTCCGCCCTTGATTGCCGAGAGGTGCCTGCGCACACAGTTCATCTCACTGATGGTGGCGCCGCTCTTGAGCAACGCCCGGTTGACCACTTGCTTGTCATCCAGTGTGAGGCCGGGTGCAGGCAGACTGAGCAGAGCGGAGCCTCCGCCCGAAATGAGGCAGATGACGAGATCGTCCTCACTTAGCCCCTGAACCATCGCCAGAATTCGTTGGGCCGCTCGTTCGCCCGCGGCATCCGGCACCGGGTGCGCGGCTTCAACGATCTCGACGCGCTCGCAGGGCACGGCGTAGCCATAACGGGTGACGACCAGGCCCTCGATCTCGCCTTGCCAATTCTGCTCGAATGCGCGGGCCATTTCTGCAGACGCCTTTCCCGCGCCGATCACAAGCGTACGACCCTTGGGGGGTGACGGAAGATGCGGTGGCAGCGCCGTCGCGGGTTGTGCCGCAGCGACGGCGGCCTCGAACATTTGCCTCAAGACGTCTACAGATTGCCTTGACATCACACTGACCCGTAGCAGCGTTGTCGTTGTCAGCCCGATAACAATTTTGGGCTGATTCGTTTCATTCGGGCGTTACCGTGTGATTACCGGCGATCTCCAAAGCCCGCACCAGGGCAGAGTGATCCCAGGCGGCCCCGCCGTTGGCCACGCATGCGCTAAACAATTGCTGAACGACGGCGGTGTTCGGTAGCGCCAGTCCCAAGCTTCGTGCACCTTCGAGGGCGAGATTCAGGTCCTTCTGGTGAAGCTCGATGCGAAAGCCCGGGTCAAACGTACGCTTGATCATCCGCTCGCCGTGTACCTCCAAGATCTTCGACGAAGCGAACCCGCCCATCAGTGCCTCGCGCACTTTCACAGGATCGGCCCCGGCCTTCGAGGCGAAAACCAGCGCTTCCCCCACCGCTTGAATATTCAGCGCGACAATGATCTGGTTTGCCACCTTGCAGGTCTGTCCGTCCCCGCTGCCACCCACGCGGGTAATGTTCTTGCCCATCAGCTCGAACAGTGGCTTGACCTTGTCGAAAACCGCCTGCGAGCCGCCCACCATGATGGTCAGCGTGCCTGATTTGGCGCCCAGTTCGCCGCCGGAAACCGGCGCATCCAGATACGCGCCGCCCAGCTCTTCGATGCGTTTGGCAAACTCTTTGGTGGCGATGGGTGAGATCGAGCTCATGTCGACCACGGTCTTGTGCTTGGACAGGCCCTCTGCCACGCCGCCCTCGTCGAATAGCACGGACTCCACGTGGGGCGTGTCGGGTACCATGATGATGATGATCTCAGCCTTCTCTGTCACCTCGCGTGCACTGGTGCACGCGATCCCTCCCTTCCCAGTCAACTCGGCCGGAACGCCGCTGCGGGTAAACAGATAGAGTTCATGGCCGCCGCCGAGCAGCTTTCCCGCCATCGGCCTGCCCATGATCCCGAGTCCGATGAAACCAACTTTGCTCACTGGCATATTCCTATTGTGGATTGGTGACACGACGGCCCGCGCTCGGCAGTGACCAAACGAATGCGCTTCACCATTGTTTCGGGATCAAAGATAGGGCGTCAACCAGCCGAGGCCCTCGCGGGTGCCCTCCAGCGGCTTGTACTCGCAGCCGATCCAGCCCTGGTACCCGATCCGGTCGATGAAGTCGAATAGGAAAGGGTAGTTTATTTCGCCGGTGCCCGGTTCGTTGCGCCCTGGATTGTCGGCGAGCTGCAGGTGCTCAATGCGACGCAAATTGGCCTGGATCGTCCGCGCCAGGTCACCTTCCATGATTTGCATGTGGTAGATGTCGTACTGCATCGCCACGTTGTCCGAGCGGCTCGCCTCGATGAGATTCATGGTCTGTTGAGTGCGGCAAAGGTAAAACCCCGGAATGTCGCGGGTGTTGATCGCTTCGACCAGAAGCCGAATACCGGAATCCGCGAGCTTGTCGGCCGCGAATTTCACATTTGAGACGAGGGTCTCTCGAACGACTTCGGCATCGATTCCCTTCGGGGTGATGCCAGCCAGGCAGTTGACTTGTTTGCACCCGAGTGCGGCGGCGTACTCGATGGCCTTGCCAACTCCGTCCTGAAACTCACCCACACGGTCGGGCAGCACGGCGATTCCGCGCTCACCCGCGTTCCAGTCACCGGCAGGAAGATTGTGTAGAACTTGGACGAGGCGATGCCTTTGGAGACGATCCGCCAGCTCGCCCTTGTCGTGGGCGTACGGAAACAGGAACTCGACACCTTTGAATCCGTCGTTCGCGGCGGCTTCGAAGCGGTCCAAAAAATCGATTTCGTTGTACAGCATGGTCAGATTCGCGCAGAATTTGGGCATGGTCCAATTCGCACTGTCGCTTGGGTTCAGTCGAGCGGCGAGACTGCGGCGATCGCGTCTCACCC
>JBFGYN010000299.1:0-5169 GCA_041587415.1 Candidatus Competibacterales bacterium
GATGATCACAACTTGTGACTTGGTCATCGTAATCTCACGCGCTGATCCTCACCCGGATCTTGACCCGGGAATACCTATGAAATAGGTGATATTTGCCTGAGCGGGTATGGTGAAATGGTATCATGAGAGCCTTCCAAGCTCATAGGCTGATTTTCAGGCCGTTTCCTTCCGGTTCTACCACATTCTTTTTGTTGACTTAACTTTGGCATCTGGTGTCATGCTGTTGCTAAGGATTTCCTCCTTATTCCGACAAATTACCGACAAAAAATGCCCAAGCTGACCGAGACCCTTGTTCGCTCGCTCCCGTTCTCCAGGGACGGCACCCAGAAGCACTGGGATGCCGAAATCAAGGGGCTCGTCCTCTTCGTGGGGAAGCGCTCAAAGACCTGGTATTTCCAGAAAGACGTCGGTGGCCAAACGCGGCGCACTCTGATCGGGCGCTACCCCATGGTTGGCGCCGCAGCTGCACGGCAAACTGCGCTCGGCCTTGCTCTCGAGTGGGGCAGGGGCGCCGGTCGAATGATCCAGATCGGCGCTCCAACTCTGCGGGACGCCATGGGCGCCTATCTTGCACGACCCAAGCTTCGATCGGAGGCACATAAGCACTCTCTCTCCAATCAGTTCGAGGTGAACCTAAAGGACTGGTTGGGGCTGCCGCTTGACGAGATCACCAAGGCAATGGCCGTGGATCGTCATCGGGCGATGGCGAAGCACCCGTCCGCTGCGAACCATACGCTCAGAAACTTCCGCACCGTATGGAACCATGCGCGCCGCACCTACGATCTCCCGGAATCCCCCACTTTGGCGATCGAGTGGTGCGCCGAACCGCCCAACGGGACGATCATCGAGGATTTGCAGGAATGGCGTCGAGCGGTCGAAGCCCTCGGGAACCCGGTCCACCGCGTCTTCTACGAGCTCCTGCTGTTCACCGCCTTCAGAAAGACCGAGGCACTGACGCTTGAGTGGAAGAACGTGCACGAGGACCGCATTCATCTCCCGGTAACGAAGAACGGGCGCAGCTTCGATCTGCCAATCCTGCAGCTTCACCACGAGATCCTCGCGCCGGTCCGCGGACTGCACCGCAGCTGGGTGTTTCCGTCGACCAAGGGGCCGCAAGGTAGACTTACGTCGCCTGAACGAATTGCCTGGAGCAATCATGCCCATCGGCGAACGTTTGCAACGGTCGCGGTAGAGGCGGGCGTCCTCGAGGAAATCGTAGGGCGCCTTTTGAACCACACTCCTCTCTCTGTCACGGGCCAGCGCTATGCCCGTCCGTCCATCGATGCACTGCGTCCAGCGATGCAGACGGTGAGCGCCGAGTTGGCGGCCAGAGTAGGTTGAACCGGCAGCGAAATAGTGGACGCCGGCTAGGGTCGGGCAACACAAGCCAACAAAGTTCCAGGGGGCTGTGAGCGGAATCCGGCTATTCGCTGCAGCTGTCCGCTCACGGTTCCAGTGGTCGTGAAGCCGACGTTCCTCCCATGCCGAGCAGGTAGCAGCAATGGATAGCTTTCTGAGGTGCATGCTCCACTCGACGGGTTCAAGATCATCCGGCGACTGGCAAACCGTTGGGGCCGATTTCCATCCGCCGGCCGTTTGCTGGCGCCCCGGGCGGTTGACAGCGTCCGGCCAGCGTACCATCCAATTCGCGGGTGCCCAGACGGCGTGGCGCGGGTTGCGGTTGTCTTCATGGTAGGTTTCGACATTCAAATCGATCGGTTTCCGGTCGCCGCCGCCCGTATCGGCCCGGATGCTCGCATTGCCGGCTGCAACGCAGCGTTTGTGCGACTCTCAGCGTCCAAAGATATCGGCCCGCCCAATGGCATGCCACTAGCAGATGTTTTGACCTCGCTCATGCAGGCCGCGGGGCGATCACGTGAGGCTGCGCAGGCGGAAGCGCAAGATCGGATTGCGGCGTTCGTGGCTGGACAGGGCGCCAGGTTCACAGTTGCGGCTCGGGGCGATTGGGCGTTCGACTGTATCCTTTGCCCACTGCCCCAGGGTGCGGGATTGCTTTTCCTCGACGACCGAAGCGCAGAAGAGATGCGTGACGCGATGCTGAGCGACGCGGAACGGCTGTCGCGGTCCGGGGCGTGGCAACTGGATCTTCGCAGTCAAGAAATCCTCGTCTCCGAGGGTGCAAAGGAGGTTTTCGGGCCTGACGCCGAACGCATCATTGGCTCGCTTGAGACTTGGGCGGCCAACGTGCACCCGGAGGATCGCGACGCGACGATGGCAGCGGTCACCCGGTCGCTCCGGGAGTTCGTTCCCTACACGGCTGCTTACCGGTTCTTCCGAACCGACGGCCAAGAAACCACGATCAAAGCAGCGGGTGAGATCGTCAAGGAGACCTCTGGCGCGCCACGCTGGGCGCGGGGAATATTCCAGGACGTCAGTGAGATTCGCGCCGTCCAGCAAGATCTGGAGCGCAGCGAAGCAACGTTCCGTGCAATTGTAGAAAGCAGCTCCGATACGATTTCCATCATCGACCGCAATCGCCGGATCACCTTCGTCAGCCCAGCGATCACGACACTCCTCGGCCTCGCGCCGGAGGAGATCGTCGGTAGCTCTTTCGAGGAACTTGTCCACGCCGAGGATCTGGACGCGGCGATGGCGGCCTTCCAGAGAGCTTTTTCGAACCCAAAAGGAATCGAGCGCGTCGAGCTCAGGCTTAAACGCATTGACGGCGCCTGGCGGGAGGTCGAGGTGATCGGTCGAAACTACGTAGATGACCCGTATGTGCAGGGAATCGTCGTGAACGCCCGAGACGTCTCCGCTCGCAACGAGGCCGCAAGACGACTAGTTGATGCCCAGAAACTCGAGGCGATAGGCAAACTGACCGGCGGCGTCGCACATGACTTCAATAACCTGCTCGCAGTGATCCTGGGGAACCTCGAGCTTCTCAGGGAAGGCACCGATACCGAAGATGATCTTGATCTGATCGATGCCGGGATCACCGCGACCCTGCGCGGCGCGGACCTGGTCAAGAAGATGCTCAGCTTTGCCCGCCGGGCTCGGCTGGAACCGGAGGTGCTCAATCTCAACGCAGTAGTCCGCGACATGAAGAACTGGGCCGGGCGGACGCTCCCAGCAAACATCGACGTCGAGACTGTGCTTGTGGCCGATCTGTGGCCGATCGAGGCAGACGCAGCCTTGACCGAGAGCGCGCTCCTGAATCTCCTCCTGAATTCCCGTGACGCGATGCCCGGGGGTGGGGAGCTCTCAATCGTAACCGCGAATGCGCAAATCTACGACGGCGACGTGGCTGGTCCTCACGAAGACCTGGTGCCGGGCCGCTACGTAGTGCTGGCGGTCAGCGATACCGGCCATGGCATCCCGGAGGACCAACAAGAGCGCATCTTCGAGCCGTTCTTCTCGACCAAACCGCCCGGGGCGGGGTCGGGGCTCGGGCTTTCGATGGTTCAGGGGTTCATGAAGCAGTCCGGCGGTGCCGTGTACGTGTCCTCGGAGCCGGGTGTCGGTACGACGCTAAAGCTCTACTTCAGGGCCATCGACGGCACGACGGAGAGCACTGCCTCGCCTAACAGGCAAGATGATAGAGCCGAGGCGAGAGGCGGTCGCGTGCTCGTCGCGGAGGACGAACCGGACGTGCTCGCCATGCTCACAACGACGCTCTCGCAAGCCGGATACCACGTACGCAAGGCGAAGTCCGGCGATGAGGCGCTCAGGGCATTCCAGTGGGAGCCAACCTTCGATGTGGTGCTGACCGACATCGTCATGCCGGGCACGCTCCAGGGAACAACGCTGGCGAAGGAACTGCGAAAGCTGCGTCCCGAGTTGCAGGTGGTGTTCATGACGGGATATGCCAGCGAAGCCGCCTTTCACGGCAATGGCGTACGCGAGGAAGATATCCGGCTGATGAAGCCGGTGCGCCGCAACGACTTGATCCGGGCCGTGGAAAGGGCGATGTCGAGGTCGAAACTATTTGCGGAGCCCCGCAATACCGGCTGACGTTCGCGGGTCGGCACCTGACGCTCACGATTGCCCCATGCGCGACTGCTAGCGTAGCTTCTCGTTCTTTAACCTTTTCATGGGAAGACGACGAGGAGACTGGCAGACTATCAGCAGGTGTAACGTCGCAATGCATCAGAGCGATCAGAACAGAAACGACATGGCAGCCGCGATACTGCTCGAGAAGATCGTGCGGGATATGTACGTCTCCAAGGCATCGAGTGAGATCCAGCCGCTTCAATGGTCGATCTTGCGCTACCTGTGGCAATCGCCCGAGGACCGTTGCACCGTGGCCCGGATCAAGGATTTTCTAGGGCTGACCCACTCGCCCGTTGTGCGTGCGGTCAATACCCTAGTGAAGCGGGGGCTCGCGGAGCAGAGGACCAACCCTTCCGACGCACGAAGCAAGATCGTATCTCTAACGGAGTTGGGCCTTGGAACTCTTGCCCAAGATCCTATTCTTAGGGTAGCGGAACGCATTCGGCGTCTTCCCGAGGACGAGCGGGAACGACTACACAAGATCATTCGCGCGCTGGCATTGGACACAGGAAATTGGGGCTCCTCTGGTGACGAAGAGAGTTCTACTGATCGAAGATGACCCACAGGTCCGGAGGACGATCGTCGGGTTTCTTCAGAGCGGCGAGTTCCGCGTGCACGAGGCCGACAGCGTCGAGGCCGCCACCAAGATCGTTTGCAGCGGTGCCCAGTTCGATGTCGGCGTGGTCGACTTCTGGCTTGGACATGGCAACGCTGTTCCTCTGCTCGATCTAATCAGAGAGAAGCTCCCAAGCATTCCCCTGATCCTGATCTCCGGTGGCGGCGGACATCTCGACCTCGAAGCCACAAAAGCCGTGGGAGAGATCAGCGGTATGACACTTTTCATGCAGAAGCCGTTTCGGAAGTCGGAACTGATCGAAGCCCTCGCGTCCATCGTGCGATGAGGCTCCAAAAAAACCCGATTGTCCATGTCGATAAATATGTGCTAAAGGCACTCACCAAATCCCACAAACCAAGACCACGAATCAAGAGCGGTCGCGACGGGAAGGCTGAGGCGGAAAGAGCAAAGATGGGCGAACTACGAGTGCAGTTGTCCAGCGAGCGTAAAGCCGAGGCTTCCGGGCTAAGTCTCGCGGCTCGGGAAATCTTCGAAGCGTCGCACCACCTTGAACGAGCCGCCTATGCGCTTGCGGGTGAAAC
>JBFGYN010000300.1:0-5164 GCA_041587415.1 Candidatus Competibacterales bacterium
CCCCCCCCCCAAGTCCGGGTTCACGCGAAGGGGAGAGAGCGATCCGTCCCCTGCTTCGCCTTCAACGGGGGACCGAATTCCAACCGACTCCGTAGGGATCGTACAAGATCATGTGATCCCGAACATGCTGCTCTATTTGGTCCCATATGGTGAGAAACTCATCACCCTTCTCGATCCACTCTACCCCGCCGACGACGCGATCCAATTCCGCGACGGTGAGCACGGGAAACTTCTCCCGTTTGTTGCCGTTTGAATTCATGATGGAAACTCCTCGAGTTTGGTTACTTTGGCGACGGTCACCCGAATCGACTCGACATCGATCGTCACGGATGGCCGACACCAGCATTGTTCTCTGCGATGCACCCCCAAATCGAGATTACAGCTGCACGCCAAATCGGTGACGAAATTCACGACCCTGCGAAAAGGCCCGAGAGACCCAGGGGAAACACCTATCGGTCACGGTTTTCGATGGGATTGCGAATTCCATTTCACGTCACCGCGTCCGGGAACGCGGCATCGGCTCGCAGCAGCTGCTGAAACGCTCCACCGGAAGGAAGCTCGCGCTGGCGAACGGCTTACCCGTGGTGCCAAGCACAACCAGCCCACGCTATACTCGGGGATTCCTCAACCCGACCGATTTCCCACTGAGAGACAAGCTATTCGGCCCATGGAGAAGACCTACGACCCCCGTTCAATCGAAACCAAGTGGTACAAGATCTGGGAGGAGCGGGGCTGTTTCGCTCCTTCCGGCAAGGGCGAGCCGTATTGCATCATGATCCCGCCGCCGAACGTGACCGGAACCTTGCACATGGGGCACGCGTTCCAGGACACGATCATGGACGCGCTCATCCGCTATCACCGCATGAAGGGCGACAACACGCTGTGGCAGCCGGGTACGGACCACGCGGGTATTGCCACCCAGATGGTGGTTGAGCGCCAGCTGAACGCCGAAGGCGTGTCGCGTCACGACCTGTCCCGGGACGATTTCGTTCGTCGAGTCTGGGAATGGAAGGAAAAGTCGGGGGGCACGATAACGAACCAGCTGCGACGCATGGGCGCCTCGGTGGACTGGCAGCGTGAGCGGTTCACCATGGACGAGGGGTTGTCCACCGCGGTTCGCGAAATGTTCGTTCGACTGCACCAGCAGGGCCTGATTTACCGGGGCAAACGCTTGGTGAACTGGGACCCGACACTGCACACGGCGGTATCGGACCTGGAGGTCGAGAATCGGGTGCAGGCCGGCCACATTTGGCACCTGCGATACCCCTTCGCCGACGGCGTCGGACACGTGACCGTGGCGACCACCCGCCCCGAAACCATGCTCGGCGACACGGCAGTGGCGGTCCACCCCGATGACAAGCGCTACGCAGACCTGATCGGCAAAGAAGTCATTCTGCCGCTGACGGGCCGCAGCATTCCGGTCATCGCCGACGAGTACGTTGACCCGGAGTTCGGTTCCGGTTGCGTGAAAATTACCCCTGCGCACGATTTCAACGACTACGCCGTTGGCCAGCGTCACGCGCTGCCGATGATCAACATTTTCACCATAGACGCGAAGATCAACGAAAGTGGTCCGGAAAAATATCGTGGAATGGACCGATTCGACGCGCGCAAGGCCGTCGTATCGGATCTGGAGGCGCAAGGCCTGTTGGAGAAGATCGAGTCGCACAAGGCAAGCATTCCTTACGGAGACCGGTCGGGTGTGATCATTGAGCCTTTCCTGACCGATCAGTGGTTCGTGAGGGCAGGGCCGCTTGCGGAACCGGCCATCGAGGCGGTTCGCGCGGGGCGCATACGCTTCATTCCGGGCAACTGGACCAAGACCTACTACGAATGGCTGGAGAATATTCAGGACTGGTGCATTAGCCGCCAGATCTGGTGGGGTCATCGAATTCCTGCCTGGTACGATGACGCCGGACACGTCTACGTCGGCCATTCCGAGCACGAGGTCCGGGAAAGCCATGGACTCGGCCCCGATGTGCCCCTGCGTCAGGACGAAGACGTACTCGACACCTGGTTTTCCTCCGCTCTGTGGCCCTTCTCCACACTCGGCTGGCCCAATGACACGGACGCTCTGAAGACGTTCTATCCCACCAGTGTTCTCGTCACCGGATTCGATATCATTTTCTTCTGGGTCGCTCGAATGATCATGGCAGGCCTGCATCTGATGGACGGTCAGGTGCCGTTCCACGAGGTCTACATCCACGGTCTGGTGCGCGACCAGGACGGAAACAAGATGTCGAAGTCCAAGGGAAACGTCCTGGACCCGATCGATCTGATCGACGGAATCGATCTGGAGAGTCTCCTCCAAAAACGAACGACGGGGCTCATGCAACCCCACTTGGCGCCCAGCATCGAGAAGGCCACGCGACGACAATTCCCGGACGGCATCAAGGCCTACGGGACCGACGCATTGCGATTTACCTTTGCCGCATTGGCAACGACCGGCCGAGACATCATCTTCGACATGGGCCGAATCGAGGGGTACCGGAATTTTTGCAACAAGCTTTGGAATGCGGCGCGCTACGTCCTGATGAACACCGAACACCAGGACACCGGACTCAATCCCGCGGATGCCGTGGAGCTTTCACTGCCGGATCGATGGATTCTTTCCAGGCTTGAAGCGACCACCCAATCGCTGAACAGCGCCATCGAGGGGTACCGGTTCGACCAGGCCGCCCAGGCGATCTACGAATTCACCTGGAACGAGTATTGCGACTGGTATCTGGAGCTTTCCAAGCCCGTTCTGAACGATTCTCGATCATCGGACGCAGAAAAGCGGGGAACGCGCCGTACGCTGGTCCGGGTGCTCGAATCGATACTGCGGCTGTGCCACCCGTTCATGCCGTATGTTACGGAGGAAATCTGGCAACGCATCGGACCGCTCGCGGGCACCGCCGGTGACACGATCATGCACCAGCCCTATCCGCAGATGGGCGAAACCGAGTCCGATGCAATCGCCATCGCCGAAATGGACTGGACCAAGAACTTCATCATGGGGGTGCGCCGAATTCGAGCGGAGATGGATATCTCACCTGGCAAGCAGCTCCCATTGTTGTTGCAGGGGGGGACGGATGCCGATCGGGAGCGATTGGAACGCAATCGCCGGTACGTTGAATTTCTGGCCCGTCCGGAGTCCATCACCTGGCTGAGGGACGGTGACGTAGCGCCCGAGTCCGCAACGGCCCTGGTCGGAGACCTGAAAATCCTGATTCCGATGGCGGGACTCATCGATAAAGAGGCGGAAATTGTTCGCCTTACCAAAGAAATCGGTAAGAAGCAGACAGACGTGGATAAGGGGGAGGGAAAACTCGCCAATGAAAGCTTCGTGGCCAAGGCACCCGCTGCGGTCGTGGAGAAAGAGCGTGCCCGGGTTGCCGAACTCAAGGCCGCCGTCGATCAACTGAATTCTCAGCTGGAAAAGATTCGCGCCCTGTAGGCAATCTCGATTACCGGGCGCACGCAATCTTTACGTTTGGGGCGCCGCTCTGCCCCGGAGCCGGCTTGCTGGCGAAGGCACGCCTGGGCATTCGCCAGCAAACCCGCTCCTACGCCGTGGCACTGCTCAAAACCACCTTTACCACGAGCCACACCGCCAGCACGAACACCACCGTCATCACAATTCCGACCACAATGAATGTTCCGGCACGACCACGGGTGAAATCCCGTTCCCGATTTCGCTCGCTCTGCACACCGAAGAATGCGGCGATCACACTGCCGATCACCTGGAAGACGTTCGACCCTTCCCTCGTGTCTTTTCCCATGCAGAATTTCCCGATCCGATGTTTTCCGCGCTGTGCTGTTGCTAACGAGCAGGATCCTCCACGCCCCGCAGTAGCCATCCGCCCAAAATGAACAGCACCGCGACCGAGAGGATGCCCAGGCTCGGGTCTCCCGTCAGGACCCCCACCCATCCCACGAGAAGCGGCCCGATGACGGCAGCGAACTTGCCCAGCATGTTGTAGAAACCAAAAAACTCGCCGGAGCGCTCCTTGGGAATCAACCGGCTGTAGAGGGATCGGCTCAGAGCCTGAATGCCACCTTGCACCAGCGCGATGATGACGGCCAGACCGTAGAACTCCGTGATCGTGTCCATGTACTTGGCATACACGGTGACGACCAAATACACGACGATGGCAATTTGGATTCCTGCTTTTGCGCCCATCCGCTCGCCGAGCCGGCCAAATACGATCGCAGCCGGAAAGCCGACGAACTGGACGATCAAGAGCGCTACGATCAGGCTGTTCGAGTCAAACCCCAGGGCCAGCCCGTAGTCCACCGCCATCCTCACGATGGTGTCGACACCGTCGATGTAGAGCCAGTACGCCAGCAGGAATCGAAATGCATTGCGAACGCTGCGGAGATGCCGAAGGGTGGCCGCAAGCTGCGTGAATCCGCCGCGAACCACCTCGGTGAAACCGGCCTTGCTCCGACCCCGTGGCTCCGGCACGGCGATCAGCAGGGGCACCGAGAAGATGGCCCACCATACGGCGACGCTCAAAAACGAATAACGCACGGCCTCACCAGCATCGTCGAATCCGAACATTTGGGGGTTCAGAGTCATGTACACGTTGGCCGCGAACAAGAGGCCACCGCCCAAATACCCGAGAGCAAAACCCAGAGCCGAGACCCGGTCGCGCTTCTCCGGTTCGGCGACGACCATCAGCAACGCGTCGTAGAACACGTTACCGCCCGAAAAGCCAATGATGCCTAGCACGTACAGGGCGGCGGCAAGTACCCACGAGTCCTGGGAGACCAGCAGCAATGCGCCGGTGGTCAGAATTCCCAACGAGGCGAACGCACCGAGAAATCGCTTGCGCAGCCCGCCCTGGTCAGCGATGGCCCCAATGACAGGTGCAAGAAGCACGACGATCAAGCTCGCGGCGGAGTTTGCAATCCCCAAACGCAGAGTGCTCTCCGTCGCCGGTACGCCGGCATTCCAGTACTGTTTGAAAAACAGCGGAAAAAATCCCGCCATTACCGTAGTGGCAAATGCAGAATTGGCCCAATCGTAGAGAGCCCACGCTATGACTTGGCGTTGCCGATTCAAGGACCTAGCCCGGATACTTCATCAGGGACCCCGGATGCTGGCGGAATTCGCAGCCGTCCTGGCGCCGCTCTGGGCGAGGCGAGGGGCGGTGATCCAGTGAATCATCGCCCCTCA
>JBFGYN010000301.1:0-5156 GCA_041587415.1 Candidatus Competibacterales bacterium
CGCAGGCGGCTGCGGTGGCGCCGCGCTCGTCTCACGATCTTGTCGGTATCGGGGATGTGATGCCCGATTTCGAGATGACGACGATCGACCGAAAGCCAGTGCGATTCTCCGAGTTGGCGGGTCGTTCGGTCGTGTTGAATTTTTGGGCAACCTGGTGCCGGCCATGTCGGGCGGAAATGCCGATTTTGCAGGAATTCTATGAACTGAATAAGGATAGCGGTGTCGAGGTGGTGGGGATCGATGCCGGGGAGTCGATCGACTTGGTTCGCGCATTCCTGCAACAGCAAGAAATCGAATACCCGGTCTGGATCGATCCACCCGACACCTTACCGCCCGGCAATGCGAGCATGGACCTGTTTCGGCGACTTGGCGGCGTCGGGCTCCCACACACGGTGTTCGTCGACTCCGCGGGAGTCGTGCGCGGTGTTCACGTGGGCGAAATCGATCGCGAAACATTGGATCGATCCGCCTCGGCTCTGATCCTGCGCTGATTCCGTGGGACAGTGGATAGTGCGCCGCGGCCCTAGCGCGGTGGCGAGTCGAGATCGTTCAGTGCCCAATCGTATCGATAATCGTAGATGGTCCCAATCCGGGACAAGCGCTCTGCCAATGGGGTGTTTGCGTACTGAGCGATGTGGTCGATGACCCCTCGGTCGGTTCCCCCGAAATCGACTTTGAACCACTTGTAGATGCTGGATACGATCAGCCGGTCGCGGGAGATGAGCACACCGCGAGAATGGTTGATGAATTCCCGGGCGCCACTTTCCAACAGCTCTTCGCTGTTTTCGCGTGTGAACGCCATTGGTCGCAGATTGGGGCAGCCGAGCGCTGCGCAGTTGATGGCGTAATGGATGCGCGGGTCCTTCCATATTGGTCGAAGCACACGGTGTTCGATGTCGTCCAGACTCATGGACTCACCTTCGACAGTGATCAGTTTTGCGCGCCAGGGCCCTCTGGTGAATAGACCTCCACCCAGGTTGATTCGACGGATGCTCGGTACCGGATGGTGGTCCAACACGACTTGCACCGTGACAGCGTTGTAGAGATTGATCCAAAATGCGAGCTGTTCGCCCCGATTCAGGCTGCCGACACGCGCCTCCTGTAGTACCACCAGGTAGCTCGCCAGCCGCTCCCTGTCCTTTTGGGTTACTGCGCCATAGGGTAGGCGCGCGATACCGTCGCCGCCGAGACGAACGTACCGGCCCAGAAAATCGTCCCAAGAAACGTGGTTCAGGGTCTGCACCGAGCTGGCGTCATGGGTAAGCCATCGCTCCCAAAGATCACTCTTTGGCGCGCCCGATGCGAACAATGGGAGGCTCGCCAGAAGTATCAACAAAAGCGTTTGGTTCGTCTTGTGTCCCACATCACCCCTATTTGATCGTGAGGTCGCTGCTAATATACTCGCCAATTTTGATGGAAGCGGGTGGACGAAGGAGAATACGGCGCTGCGCCGGGCGCCTGCGCCCTCGAGGATCGAAACGCGGTCCGCCAGAACAGATCAGGGTTTCCCGAAACAATGCTGACACCGTCCTCGATTTCCCGCTTTCGAATTTGCCGATGCGAGCCGATTTTAGATCGCTACGATGGGTGGTCGTCCGGCGTAATGACCAGTATGGCTGCCATTTTTCGTGGACTAATCGGAGCTGATCAATGACTCGTACACTGCTGATTGTTATTTTGTTCGTTTTAGGTGGCTGTGCTGTCCCCGAAAGAGACGAGGTCCCCTCGGGGATCGACGCGACCCGCCTCAAGGCGGCCCAGGGCGACCCCGTAAGCCAATATCAGATGGGAATGGAGCACTTGCGTGGGGTCAACGTGGTCCAGGACACGGAGGTCGCGGTCGATTGGTTCCGGCGGTCCGCGAATCTGAACTACGCGCCGGCTCAATACCAGCTCGGATTAGCATACCTGAACGGCCAGGGCGTCACCGGGGATAAACCCTGGGCCATGTTTTGGTTCGGAACGTCAGCCTATGGGAATCACGCCCGCGCCCAGCACCAGCTCGGCCTCGCCTATCTCAATGGAGACGGTTTGCCGATGTCAGCCAAATGGGCTTGGCAGTGGCTCAAATTGGCGGAGAACAACGGTGTACGGGAGGCGGTTTCTGAGCGGGAGGAGGCCGAAGCCCGGCTCCGCCCCGCTGTGGTGAAACGCGCCAAGGGATGGGTAGAGGAATTTCAGCCATCCAGTGTCTGGTCGTTTGAGGCCGATCCCACCGTCCGATACGTGCAGCAGGCACTCGAGCGCCTGCGATACGATCCGGGCCCAGCCGACGGAATCTTAGGCTCGCAGACACGCGATGCGATTCGGAAATATCGCCGCGATGCCCGGCTCGCGGACGGAGACGGTATCGACAGGCAAGTTCTCGAGCGCTTGCGGATGGATTTCGGCGCGGAATTCGACGCGGCGGGTCCGATAGGATGAGCTTCCCGCACAAGTGGCCTGCTTGCGATGATCGTTGGCGGGGCGCGCAAGCGAGCCGATTTCGGGTTTGCGGCCGCAAGAATGTGCACCGTCTACTTCAGTTGGTTCATCCGCTCATCGGGCTGGTTGCACTCGTGGGCTGCGGGCTGGCGCCAAATCTGGCCGGGCACCCGGAAATCGTCGACAACGACCGGAGGGCGGCGGCGCACGGTTCGCCGGAAAACCAATACCACCTGGGCTTGCGGTATTTCGGCGGTCGAGGCGTTACCAAGGACGAGGCCGAGGCCGTCAAATGGTTTCGCAAGGCTGCAGACCAAGGGCATTTGGGGGCGCAATACATGCTTGGCGTAGCCTATTCTGCGGGTCAAGGCGTCGCGCAGGACGGTAGCGAATCGGTGAAGTGGCTGGCCAAAGCGGCGGAGGAAGGCCACCCGCGCGCGCAATACCTTCTTGGCGACGCCTATCTGAATGGAAGGGCTGTCGCTCGCGATCCAGCTTGGGCTGGCCGCTGGTTCGGAAAAGCGGCGTACCAGGGTGTTGCTGAAGCGCAATATTCGCTCGGTGTCGTCTTCGCAGCCGGGCTTGGTGTGCCGCGAAATCGCCGCGTTGCCTGGCAATGGCTGACTCTGGCCCAACGTGCCGGTCATCCCGACGCGGGTCGCCTGCGAAATGCAGTGGAACCCGGGCTAAGCGAAAAGCAGATGCGAATTGCTCGCCAATGGGTGGCACGTTACGCGCCTGCACGCGGAGCCGCTTATGCGGACGATCCGACTGTGCGCTACGTTCAGTTCAGCTTGGACGTGCTCGGCCATTCGGTCGGCTCGATCGACGGAGTGATCGGAGAGCGGACACGGGCCGCCATTCAACGCTACCAGGCCGACGTGGGACTCTCCGACAGGGCGCGGATCGGTCCAGCGCTGCTCGCGCGACTCCGGATGGATGCGCGGCAAGCCGCGTAACCCGAATACTGCGCCAGTGGCCTCTTAAGTGGCCACTTTATCTATAGAAAGCAAAAACTTGAGCCTATACTGGCGGGTAGCGACATGTCGCCGACCACAGCAGCCGGATTTTCGCGGGTTCTGACCGCCCACCTTGTAGGATCACGCGGCAAGTCGATGTCCCGCCTCGAATTCTGTGCGGTCGCACATTCTGGTTTGGCCATCCCTCAGCAAGGATTCCGGATTCTAACGTAACGTTCGGACTAGCGCGGAATCTGTCTACAGCCCTGTAAATCCGGGCGAAATACCAATGAGGCCCGGTTCGCCAGAATGGATTTTCGGGTTAGCTTTAGTCATCGAGTCCCAAAAGATCGTTGACCGCATCGGCGATGCGGTCATTCGTTTCCTTGTTTGCTGCGTCCGCCAGCGCCTGCGCTTGCGCCTCTGCGGCATGGTCCGCCTCCATCTGGGCAGTCGCCGCCGCGTGTGCCAGTTCCGGATCATCTGGATCCGCCTCCGCGGCTGCTCGGGCGGCATCGGCATCGTCTTGAGCCACTCGCGCTTCGAGCGTTGCCTGCTCGTAGGCCGCCACTCGCCCCACTGCAGAGTTCGGAGAGGCGTTGGACCTAGCCATGGACGATGCGTGTGCGGAGTTCAATCGACCCAAGGCGCTTGAGATTGCGCCCCACCCCGTCTTGTCGAAGTCGGTTTCCTCGGATGCATCGAGATCGGCTTTGTCGTGTCCGTGCGCGTATCCGTAGCCATGCCCGGTATCCCGGCCCTTATCGCGCCCATGGTTTTTTCCATGATCGGCCCCAGTCACCTCGGATCCGTGCGCGCCATTTCCGTCCGCGCGGTCGCCATTACCGCCGCCATTACCGCCGCCATTACCGCCGCCGTTCCCGCCGCCGTTCCCGCCGCCGTTCCCGCCGCCATTACCGCCGCCGTTCCCGCCGCCGTTCCCGCCGCCATTACCGCCGCCGTTTCCGCCGCCGTTCCCGCCGCCATTACCGCCGCCATTACCGCCGCCGTTCCCGCCGCCGTTCCCGCCGCCGTTTCCCCCGCCATTACCGCCCTTGGCGTTTGCCGTCGTCCCGAACATGTCGGGAAAGACCATGTCGGGCACCAGGGGTGCAGCTATTAATGCGGTTGCGGCCAGGAACAAGAATAGGGTTTGGCGGAAGCTTGCGGAACGTGGTGACCGTCTCATGTTTGGTGCTCCGTGTGGATGCGACACGTATGTGCAGATGCTTCTGGACCAGATTGCGAACGCAGCATCCTGCAAAATTTCAGCCGATGCTAGCAACAATATGATGCTTGCAGTATCGCCCCGTGAGGCTGCAACATTGCCGCCCCTGATCCGGATCCGGGCATTTTCTGGGTGCTCGAACAGAAAGGGGTTTTTCTTTGCCAGGCGCTCATCTTGCATTCTTTGTTGAATCTAAATTTGCACGGAGTAATGGTCTTGAAACCCATCGCTAGATTGACATTGGTGGCCGCCACCGTTGCCTTTGCAAGCCCATCCTACGCGGACGAAATCGACGTTGATGCGGTTGTTGGCGGCGCAGTGGGTGGTGCGCTCGGCGCTGCCGTCGGATCGGCGGTGGGCGGGCGAAATGGGGCTATCGCAGGTGGTGCGATCGGCGCAGCCGCTGGCGTGGCCGTCGCCACGGAGCCAGACCACCATCACCACACCCGGACGACGATCGTTCATGAGCACGAAGTCGTCCACGCGGAACATCCCGGCGACAGGGGTCGTCACCTGGGGCATATGAAGCACAAGCACAAGCACAA
>JBFGYN010000302.1:0-5151 GCA_041587415.1 Candidatus Competibacterales bacterium
AGGGCGCTTGCATGCAAAGGCAAGCGCCCGCTCGGTGAGGCGCGATGATTCACTGGATCACCGCCCCTCGCCTCGCCCAGAGCGGCGCCAGGACGGCTGCGAATTCCGCCAGCATCCGGGGTCCCTGATGAAGTATCCGGGCTGATATGTTTCGACCTGCCCGTCCTCAAGGCGCGTGTATTATGGTGAGGACAGAACCCGCGAAAAACCGGATTGCGTCCACGGTGACGGGGCGTCACGGGCCAAAATAGTTACAACTCACTGTTTTACTTAAAGTAATAGAGTAAGTTCGGGCGTCCTGGTGCAACGATCGTACTGGGCGCCTAGCGCAGCGCTGTAGCCATTCCAAGGCCGAGCCGGGGAACACCGCAGCTGCGCCCTTGCGGACGAACCCCCTACGTGGCCGGGCCTTTTCGCCCCTGGTAGACGATATTGCTCCTGGCTCGTTGGCAACGAGCCAACCGGACTCGTCCCGCCCTGCCCCGCGAGCGCAGAGACTCCGGCGCGACCGTGCGAATAGATCAGGGCTTCGCGAAGTTCTGCGATTCATCCAGAGCCAATCAAAAATTCCACGTCAAACCAATCCTTTGAGCAGTCTTGCTCTGAAGCCAACTCTTCCATACTCTGCAACCACCCCGCAACGTTGAGCGGGTTCGATGAAAAGTAGAGCTTTTGCCAGAGGAATGGATGGACGCTCGACTGCAGGCGCAATTGGCACTTTGCCGCGATTTGCCCACTCTCCCAGCCGTGGCTGTCCAGGTGCTTCAGCTCGCGAATCAACCGGACTGTGACCTCGCGGAACTCGCCGATATTCTTTCGAATGACCCGGCGTTGGCCACGAAAATGCTGCGGGTC
This sequence comes from Candidatus Competibacterales bacterium, assembly GCA_041587415.1. Taxonomy (GTDB): domain Bacteria; phylum Pseudomonadota; class Gammaproteobacteria; order Competibacterales; family JAHEDQ01; genus JBFGYN01. The sequence continues at coordinate 856 of JBFGYN010000302.1, forward strand.
GCGAATTCCGCGATTTATGGGCGCAGACGCCGGACGGATAATTTGCGTCAGGCACTTGTCGTGCTGGGGCTCAATACGACCATCAGTCTGGCACTGTCGTTTTCGCTTCGGGCTTCTCTAGGGCAGAGCGGTGAATGCGCAGTGGATATGGAGCGCTATTGGCGCCGAGCGATCGTTGCTGCCACGGCAAGTCGAGCATTGGGTGAACGCTTGAGCGTGCGTTCTTTGGATGATCTTTTTCTTGCCGGGCTCGTGCAGGACATTGGCATGTTCGCCCTAGATGCGATGTTGCCGGATGCATACGAGAGCGTGTACGGCGCGGCGCGAGACCATGATCACCTGGCTCAGTTGGAAGCAAAGGAATTTGGTGCGGACCACGCGGAAATTGGTGCATGGCTCATGAGCCGCTGGCAGCTGCCGGCGCATCTCCCGCTGACGGCTGCAGGAAGCCATCGTCCTGAGGGTGCTGCCGTCGTTCCCGACGAAAGCAAGCCGATTGTCGCTTGCGTCGCATTGTCGGGGCGAATCGCAGACGTGCTGATGAGCGCTGACACGGATGCAACGGAGACGATTGCCGACTTGAGAAGAAAGTCTGCGTCGTGGCTTCAACTGGACGAAAAGTCCCTGGCAGAGGTTCTGGAATCCGCAGCAGACGCCATGCAGGAGATCGGTCGGTTATTCGATGTGCGCTTGCAAACCCGCGCGCAGGTCCAGGGCGCGCTCGACGAAGCCAGGACACTATTGCTCGCACGAAATCTCTCTATTCTCCAAGAGTCGGCGGCAACGCGTGAGCGTGCCGAAAAACTCGAAGAGCACGTGCGCACACTCGAGGAGGAGCGCCGCCGAGATGCGCTCACCGGATTGTTCAATCGCAACCACCTGGATTCGGTTTTGGCGCGAGAGTTTCAGCATTCCACTCGACAGGGTTGGCCCCTCACGTTGGCATTCATCGATCTGGACCATTTCAAGCAGATCAATGATACCTATGGGCACCAAGTTGGCGATCAGGCGCTTGCGTCGATGGCGCACCTTCTTCGCAGGGAGCTTCGAGGCATTGACATACTTGCCCGTTATGGCGGTGAAGAATTCGTCGCTTTGCTCCCAGGTACCGGGCGACGAGCTGGCTGGCGCGTTTTTGACCGACTGCTTCAGAGTATTCGAACTGCCAGTCACAATGTTCGCGACGACGTCGTACTCTTCATCACGGTCTCAATTGGTCTGGCGACGCATCTGGATGACGGCGAGCAATTCGAAAATCACCATCTACTGCTCAGAGCAGCCGACAGAGCACTCTACGCGGCGAAGCGCGGGGGGCGAGACCGCCTCGTAGACGCGAGGGAACTGGGTTCGGATTAATGGTATCGATCTGGAGATTGACGTTCGAGGTCGTTCTCGGACTGCCCCGTCGGTTGTCACGGATCGGTCTCGCGAACGCTAACGATTCGCGCCCTGATTCCAGGTTCGGATTCTCCTCTTCCCTGGTGGGTTTCGGTTACCACTTTCGATTTGGCAACACAGCTTCGTCAAAGCAGTAGCTTCCCAAATTGCCGGTGTGCTGCAAAGACTGGCATCCCGGACGCTCGTTTCCGTCCCATGAGTTCGTGACGTTTCCGATCGCCCCACATCCACCGATGCAGGACACAGTTGCGTTGCCGAAGCCAAGCTCGGTCGAGCGGCTGCAACGCCGCCGTGGCGAATATGGGGCGCACCGCAGATGGGCGCTGCTCGCCCCGCTGAAATGCAATGAACTCACGGGACGGAACACAAGATAAATGCCTCCATTCATGCCGGGCAGCGGATTCCCCGCCGCTGCCTGACGGGAGGGCGCGACCGGCAACCGAGTCGAGCCCAGAGCTTGCGTGGCGGGGCGCGAGAATGATCGCGCGGACCCGCAGGGCGACCAAGCGCCGGCACAGCACGAGCACGGCGGCATGGAATTCGCGCTATATTCAGGGCTCCTTCACAACCATCCAGCCTCGCACCCATGGCGGTCATGAAAGTGCTTCGACTAGGCGATCCGCGGCTCAGGCGCGTCGCGATGCCCGTTACCGACTTCGCTGCACCGGAGCTCCACGATGTCGTTGCCAATATGCGCGATACAATGCGGGCATATGACGGTGCTGGCCTGGCGGCGGTGCAAATCGGAGTTTCCCTGAGGCTCGTCGTTTTCGGATTCGACGCGAGCAAACGGTATCCGGACGCACCACCGGTTCCGTCGACGGTGCTCGTCAACCCGGAAATCGAAGCTTTGAGCGAAGAGACTCAGGACGGCTGGGAAGGCTGTCTGAGTGTGCCCGGAATGCGGGGCCTGGTGCCGCGCTATGCGCGAATACGGTACCGAGGCGCGGACCCGTTCGGCAGCACAATTGAAAGGGAAGCAGATGGATTTCACGCACGAGTGGTACAGCACGAGTGCGATCATCTCGATGGAATTCTTTATCCGGATCGAATTAGGGACCTCCGTATGTTCGGATTCACGGAGGAGTTGCAGGACAGTGGGTTGCTAGCGAGCAACGGCCGATTCGAGGATCGTTGTCGTGATCTCGGGTCCTGAACCCGAGCACACTCGATACGGAGAACTGCTCCTGCAAAGCGCACACCGCTGCATTTTCGGATATGTGGGATCAGAACATTCGGAACTATTATCAGATATTTGCTCACAGCGGTGTTCCCGTTGGTGATCGTTTGCTAGCGTTATCTGTCGTCACCAATTGGGAAAGGTGGCAAAGCGTTCATCATTCAGCGCCTGTTGTTGGGGCACCACCCCTAAGTACCTGATGCAGAAACCGTCGACGTACGGAGGTAGGTCCATGTTCGAATTCTCCACTTCAGTCAATCCTTTCACCCATTCGCCGCGCCTACGTGGTGCACTCGGCGCCAGCCAAATCGATCCCGTGGATTTGCCCGTGATCGACGTATCTGCGTTGTCTGGAACGGACGAATTCGCAATTCGGGAAACGGCCCAAATAGTGGGCAGGGCGGCTCGTTCGAATGGATTTCTCTACGTGAAGGGTCATGGTATTCCGGACAAACTCATTTCCGATGTGTACAAACAGGCCGAGGCATTTTTCTCATTGTCGGAAGACAAGAAGCGTCGGATGGAGGTCGGGTCCGTGCGCCACCACCGGGGGTTCGTACCGTTGACAGATCGGGGCTTGTATTCCGATGAAACTGGCCCCAGGCAGTATGAAGCATTCGACATGGGGCTAGAGGTGGACAAGCGGGATCCGGCTGCGGTAGGCAGCTTCCTCCTTGGCCCCAACCTTTGGCCCCCGCTGCCGAAATTCAAGCGCACCTTGAGTGACTACTACGGTGCCATTTCCAGGCTGGCGGGGCAGCTCTGCATGGCATTCGAGTGTGATCTTGGGCTCGAACGAGGGTTCTTCGCAGCGCGCATGCGAAAGCCCACCTCGCAGCTGCGGTTGATACACTACATCGAGAATAATTCGCCGGTGAATTTCGGCGACGTCAATATGGGTGCCCACACGGACTATGAATGCTTCACAATCCTGCATCAAAGCACCAACGGACTGCAGGTCATGAATCTGGACAACCAGTGGGTGGAGGCGCCGCCCATTCCCGGCACCTTCGTTATCAATATCGGGGACATGCTGGAAGCTTGGACCAATGGAGTGTACACATCGACTCTTCATCGTGTGGTCAATCACGGCGCAGAGCGATACTCGATTCCGTTCTTCGTCGCTGCAGATCAGGAAACCAACGTGGAACCGCTTCCTCAATTCGTTTCCGCTGATCGACCGTCGGCCTATGAGCCGCTTGTGGCCGGAGACCATCTCTTGTCGCAAATGGCACGCGATTTCAGCTACATTCGCGCGCGGATCGAACAAGGGCAGATGCCCGCATGGCTCAATGTTCCAGGCACGGAGAGCCTGTTTGAACGCCGTCAAGGGAAGCTTCCAAGAACCCGGGGTTCCAGGTCGATGCTTGGCAGCAAGACGAGTCAGCATCTTCTGGTTGCCTAACCCGACATGCGCATGGGGCACTTTCGAGTGGCATTGTCGTATTCGGTATTGCGTGATCTCTGGGAAGCAAATGCTTGGGCGAACAGCGGCTGGTAACGGCATGTCACCGTCCGCGCCAGTTGGTTAGCCCGGATATTTCACCAGGGCGGCCTTCGGCTAGCTCGCAGGTGGTTGATCGGTATAAGTTTATGTCCAGTTTAGCGGCTCAGTTCTGGCGTGCAAAGTGTACCGCCGCCATAGGCCTACCCCGGCCCTGGCGGTTTCTCGCTGGCCCTGACTTGCTCTTCACTCAAGTTGTCGCTACGGCTACAAC
>JBFGYN010000303.1:0-5139 GCA_041587415.1 Candidatus Competibacterales bacterium
AGCGCCTGGGCATCCCGCGCAAGAATGGATTGAAACCGGGCACGATCCCAACGCAGCAGCACCGCCTCGGTACCGGCAACTGCAGTGGCGCTCCGCGGCAGCTGATCCACCAGGGCAATCTCACCAAGCCATTGACCGGAATAGCATTTAACAACCGTCACGCCGTCGATCTCGACCCGTATTTCACCGTCCTGCACCAAATAGACGGCATCGCCCACGTCTCCCTGCCGGAAAAGCACGTCGCCTTCCCGCAGGTTCGTTTCCACCAGGTCGTCGCGAATTTCTGCGAGGCGGCGCTCTGGGACACCTGCGAGCAGGTCGGAAGTCGCGAGTAGAGCAATCGTATCGGTAGGCATGCTTGTCTCAGCGTTCCCGGCAGTGCTGGGTAGTCTAGCCGCTAACGGTCGATCAAGTCCGGAAATGCCTCTTGGACTTGGGTCGCATCCGCCTGCTGGCCTTGGAGACGGCACGCGCCTTGCCTCGACCACACCGACCGATCACCGGATGATCCAATGTTCAAGCAACTTCTAATCGTGACAGTTTGCCTTCTCGGTGCCTGGTCGTGGTGGACCTCACGCCCGGTGAGCCATGGTGCAGGTATCGTGGCGCCCGATAGTCCGGCGCAGGAGCCCTCGGTAGCGGACGAACGATTTGAGATGGGCGAGTACGCCATCACACCGCTGGCCAGGTTCCTCGTTCGGGCGCGGGTTCTCGCCCGCGAAGATTACCGATTCGATTCCGGCGCCGATCTGTCACCAATCGATTTGGCCCTGGGGTGGGGTCCGATGTCCGACGAGTCGATCCTGGAGCACATCGAGATCAGCCAGTCCAATCGCTTCTATTACTGGTCCGTCACCCAATTCCCCATCCCTCGAAAAACGATAGAAACCCACAGTGCCAACATGCATTTGGTGCCGGCCAACAGCTACATTCGCAACGCACTGGACGACGTGCGAGAGGGTCAGGTGCTCGAGCTTCGCGGCTATCTGATCCGAGCCGATCGATCCGATGGCTGGCAGTGGCAGAGCTCATTGACCCGGGACGACACCGGCGCAGGTGCGTGTGAGCTCGTTTGGGTAGAGGATTTCCAACTGCTGGAACGCTCGCTCTGAACTCGTCGAAGGCGGATACCAGACCGCCAACTCGCGCGAGCGTGTGATGCACCAACCCATGCCTCGCCACCGAAATTCGGCTCGATCCCATCTCTTCTCAGGGTCTCCACTGCGAGTACGCGGGTAACCTGGAACTGGTCCGGCGGTTACCGTGCGTGACCGCAATTCACCATCAAGTCGACCCTTCGGCCAGAGAGGGGATCCCGAGCGGAAAATGGCGGCCACGAGCGCTGGTGGCTCCCGCAGCATGTCGCGGCCGCCAGCGCCCGATGAGGCAGCCGATTCGTCGCTTGCGCAAACTTCTAACAATATGATTTAAATAACAATTAAAAGCGATTCTTCGCAACATGGCGGGCCGTGGCACGGCGGTTGCGCTAAGGAGATCACTCGCCTCGGCGAGCGTTCAACCACGGAGAATCGACATGAATCTGAAGACTATCCTCAGCACGGCAATTCTCGGCGCAGCAGCCGCGGGGGCCATGGGCGTCGCAGGTCAAGCCATTGCCGCCGACGCTTCCGACATGCAGAAGTGTTACGGCGTGGTCAAGGCGGGCCAGAACGACTGCCAGACCAGCTCCAGCTCGTGCGCCGGGACCGCGCGTAGCGACAACCAGGCCGATGCCTGGATATATCTGCCAAAGGGCACCTGCGAGAAGATCGTCGGCGCCGGCCTCGCGCCGAAGGCCTAGACGCCATGACCACTGTGCCCCGGCAAGCGAAGGAGCCGCACGACCGTGCCATTCCGGCGCTTGCCGGGGTCGGTCTTCGGTCGCCCCACATGCGTGAAGTGCTCGATACACGGCCGAGCATCGGCTGGTTCGAGGTCCACAGCGAAAACTATTTCGGTGACGGCATCCCAGTGCGTCTTCTCGAGGAAGTGCGCCGCGACTATCCCGTGAGCCTGCATGGAGTCGGCCTCTCGCTCGGATCGTCCGACCCGTTGGCGGAAAGACACCTGAATCAACTTTGCGCCCTTGCCCGGCGCATCGAGCCGATGCTGATCTCAGAGCATTTGAGCTGGAGTTCCGTCGATGGACGGTACCTGAACGACCTGCTCCCACTGCCGTACACCGAGGGAGCGCTGGACCTGATGGTGGAGAGAGTATCCCGGGTCCAGGAACGCCTGCAGCGTCGAATTCTGATCGAGAATATCTCGAGCTACCTGCGATTCCGTCACGCAACGATCTCGGAAGTCGAATTCCTCTCGGAACTGGCGCGCCGCTCCGGCTGCGGAATTCTGCTGGACGTCAACAACGTGTACGTCAGCGCGAGCAACCACGGCTTCAGCGCCGCGGCATATGTGGATGCCGTGCCGATCAATGCGGTCGCCGAAATTCATGTCGCGGGATTTACCCGGCACGCTACCGAGGGCGCAGAGCTCCTCATCGATACACACAATCGGGCGGTGGATCCCGAGGTCTGGGCGCTCTACCGCAACGCGATCCAACGTCTCGGACCCGTCCCGACCGTGGTCGAATGGGATGCCGATCTGCCTCCGCTGGCGGTCCTGCTGGATGAAGCCGCCAAGGTGGGCGACGCGATGGAGTGGTGTCATGCCCTCGTTGCGTGAAATCCAAGTGACTTTTCAACAGGCCCTGTACCGGCCCGATGCCGCGCACCTTGTTGCCGCGCAGATCGTGGAGAACGGTATACCCGCGACCCGCCGTCTCCAGGTGTATCGAAACAATCTCCTGGGCGTACTCGGGGAATCGCTGCGCGCGGTGTACCCGGTGGTGGAGCGGCTCGTCGGGACGGCGTTCTTTGCAGCGGCCGCACGCCACTATGTCCTCGACCAGCCCTCAATGTCCGGTGACGTACACGATTACGGCGGCGATTTTCCGGAGTTCATGGGCGCATTTCGAGGCGCGGCCCACCTGCCGTACATACGGGACGTGGCACACCTGGAATGGGCCTACCACGAAGCGTTCCACAGCGCGGACGATCCCGCCCTCGACCCGCACCGACTCCTAAACGTGCCGGAGGATGGCCAAGCTGCCATCCGCCTCGAGCTGCAGAGCTCTGCCCGCCTCTTGTCCTCCGCGTATCCGGTGCTGCGCATCTGGCAGCGTAATCAGCCGGAGTGGGCCGGTGACACGCACGTGGACCTCGCTTTGGGTCCGGACCGGATTCTGGCGGTTCGCCGGGGGGCCGCGGTCGAGATCTGGCGGCTCGGATCGGGCGAATTCGCGTGGCTCGAAGCCCTGTCGACGGGACAGACATTGGGCGCTGCACTCGAGCGTTCCCTGGACATCCAGCACGATTTCGACCTCACCGTTGCTCTGCGCCGGCACCTCGCGGCAGGCACCTTTGTGGCCCTGGCGTAGTGAGGCACAGGACCGATTCCAATGCACCACCTCCCTGAAACCACTGGAGACATCGCCATGCACCTTTCGGCTTTCCCAAATCCCGCCACATTCGCGACAAAGCCTCGGCTGCTCGCTCGAAAAGCCTTGCGAACGTTGGATTTCCTTGCGCCGGTTACGGACCTGGTCATCCGACTCTGGGTGGCGAACGTGTTCTGGGCTTCCGGGCTGACCAAGATTGCGAATCTCGACACCACGGTGCAGCTGTTCACCTACGAGTATCAGGTGCCCCTGCTGCCGCCGAGCGTCGCCGCTTATCTCGCGACATTCGGTGAACTGACGTTTGCAGCGCTGCTCGCGATCGGGCTGGCTGGACGCCTGAGCGCCGCCGCGCTGTCGGTAGTGAACGTCATTGCGGTGATTTCCTATCCCGCGCTCCACGAAGCAGGGCTGATACAACACCAGTTGTGGGGCCTGCTTCTGTTGGTACCCCTCTTCCACGGTCCTGGAAAGCTTTCGCTGGACCATCTGATCGCCCGCCGTTTCGGGTCATGAGGCGCAATCCGAGTCATCAATCATTTTGGAGATTTACATGGGTACGAAAGTGATACCGGGACAAGTTCTCGAGGGCCAGAAGGCGCTGGTCACCGGTGCCAACTCGGGCATTGGGGCCGGCATAGCCAAAGGCTTGGCAGCCGCGGGCGCGGACGTGGCGGTGAACTACGTGACCAGCCCGGAGCAGACCGAGGAGGTGCTGGACGAAATTCGCGCTGCCGGCGGACGAGCCATTGGTCTGCGCGCCGATGTCAGCGACGAACGCCAAGTGCGCAACATGTTCGCAGAAATGTTCGAAGCCTTCGGCACAATCGACATTTTGGTGAACAACGCCGGGCTGCAGCGGGACGCGCCGTTCTCCGAATTGACACTCGACGACTGGCTGTTCGTGATGGGGGTCAATCTAACGGGGCAGTTCCTCTGTGCTCGGGAGGCAGTGCGTGAGTTTCTGCGGCATGAAGTAGACAGCCAAGTCTCTCGTTCCTTCGGCAAAATCATCTGCATTTCATCGGTCCACGACCGGATTCCCTGGGCGGGACACGCCAACTACGCGGCATCCAAGGGCGGCGTCATGCTGCTCATGATGACCATGGCCCAGGAGCTGGCGGCCCACAAGATTCGCGTCAACAGCATCTCACCCGGCGCCATCAAGACGCCGATCAACAGCTCCGCATGGTCGACTCCGGAGGCGGAGGCCGAGCTTCTAAAACTCATTCCCTCTGGCCGAGTGGGTGATGTCGAGGACATCGCAAACGCCGCCGTGTGGCTGGCCTCTGATCTGTCGGACTACGTAACCGGCGCGACCCTCTACGTGGACGGCGGAATGACCCTGTACCCCGGTTTTCGGGAGGGCGGGTGACATGAGGACGCAACGGGTGGCACGCGCACACGGCACCGCTCCTGTTCGCTCGGCGGTGGCCCTGGTGCTCTTCAGCCTGTGGCCAGTCTGTGCCGTCGCCGTGACGGAAGACGAACCAGCCTGGTGGCCGAGTCGCTACGGTGTCGAGGACCAAATCGGCACCTTGAACGAGATAACGCCGGAGGTCGTCCGTTCGGCGACATCCCTGGTTCGGCGGGGAGAAGTCATTGACCTCGGGCGCGTTCTGGATGAGCAGACTCCCAAGTTTCCAGGACGATTCTGGCATCAGACGGTGGACTCCTCGGCGCAC
>JBFGYN010000304.1:0-5110 GCA_041587415.1 Candidatus Competibacterales bacterium
CCCGGACACGCACAGGTGTATGAGGATGAAAAAGAGAGAAGCGCCGACAAGATTCAGCATGGCTCCGAACCCCCCTCCTGGTGGTGGTCGTCCACTGGGGACTGTAATGATTTCCGGGTGGGATCGCGAGGGTCTGCGGAACGACTCGCGTAAGGGCGATGGGGGAAACAGGCCGTGAGCTTGCGCAGTCCTTCCGTGCCCCGGGATTTTTGGGACCGTCGCGAGTACACACGGATCGCAACGGATCTGGAGAGCCTGCTGCATACCCCGAATGGCGAGGTATTCGCAGGCTGGGTAAGAAATCTGAGCTTTGCCGGAGTCGACCTGGAGTTGGAAGGCCCGCAAAATCCGTCGGTGAATCGGCTTCCGGACGACAGAGAGTCCGTGCTAAGAATTCGGTTCGACGCGGAACCTGGAACTTCAGACGTCGAGATCCGCTGCCGTATTGTCGACATTCAGGGTCGTCGCGTGGGCACGCGTTTCACTGCGGTGGGCGATCAGGCCTTCGAGCAGCTGAAAGGACACGTTCTCGAACACGGAGATGCTGGAATAAGCATGCTACAGGAGCTTCGACGGTGCCCGAATCCGGCACTTCCGAATTCCCAAGACCCGGCAATCCTTGTGGAGCGGTTGAGACGGCTTTTCGCCGGCTGAGGTCGGACACTCCCGCGCAACGATCATGAGGCGCCGGCGATTCGTGTTGCCGAGCCAAGCATCACAGTCACCAAAAGCGCCCGCCGGCTCCGATGGCAATTACGAGGAAGCCCAGCACGGTATTGATCGCGACCGTTCGACGAATTCTGTCGAGCTGTTCTCCTCCGCGAGGCCAATCCTCGGCCGCTACAGCGTGCTTGAGCTTTGGGTAGGGTCCAAAATACACGTGCGCGAACAACAGCATCATCGCGATTCCCAGACCCTGCATGATGTGCACGTGCATGCCTGCGCCGACGAAACCTCCAAGGAACGCAAAAATCATCCAGTAGCCGGTGGCGAGCAGAACGGCGATGCTTAACCACACCCACGGGAAAAATCGTTCGAAGATGCCGGTCCACAACTTCAACCGTGCCGGCGGCTCCAGGGCTGCCCCGGCCGCGGGGCGCACGATTGCGTACGCGAACAACATGCCGCCAACCCAGAGTACGGCACTTAGGACGTGAAGGGTGATCGCAATTGCCATGAGGGGATCGACCATTTGCATGACGCCGTCTGATGGCGCCCCGAGCAGGATTCGAACCTGCGACCTTCCGCTTAGGAGGCGGATGCTCTATCCAGCTGAGCTATCGGGGCAATCCGAGAGTTAGCGTCGCAGGTAAAATTCTGGGTTTTGGTGGAGCCGAGGGGAGTCGAACCCCTGACCTTCGCATTGCGAACGCGACGCTCTCCCAACTGAGCTACGGCCCCGTGAAGTTGTGCAGTCTCGATACACGGATGAACGAGCCTGGCGGACGGAAGCTGACACGCGCCCTTGCGTCCGCCTCAACGGTCCGCCCGATCAAGCGCGAATGCTACACTAGACATTGCGCCGCTGCCAACGGGACAAACAGACCGCCGAAGTGCTCTCCGTCGTCATTCCCACCCTCAACGAAGTGCGCTCCTTGGGCCCTCTGCTCGGTTCATTGCAAGCGGTGCGCGCGCGTGGCGCAGAACTCGTTGTGGCCGACGGCGGTAGTTCGGACGGAACCCCCGAACTGGCAAAGCCGAAGGTGGATCGCCTCGTGTCCGTTCCACGGGGCCGCGCCGTACAGATGAACGCCGGCGCATCATGGGCGCGAGGAGATATGCTTTGGTTTCTCCACGCCGATTGCCTGCCGATGCGGAATTCCGACCTCGCAATCGGCCGGGCATTGGCGGATGGTTCGGACTGGGGGCGATTCGACGTCCGACTATCCGGGGGCGCACACTTGTTGCGAATCATCGAACGCGCGATGAATCTGCGCTCCAGACTGAGCGGCATCATGACGGGTGATCAGGGCATGTTCGTACGCCGCGCACTGTTTCGGGCCGTGGGCGGCTTTCCCGAGGTTCCGCTCATGGAGGATGTCGCAATGAGCAAGCTGTTGCGACGGCGGTCGGCACCCGCTTGCCTTGGCAATCGCGTCCTGGTCTCCAGTCGAAAATGGGAGCAAGAAGGCATCAGTTCCACAATCTGGTTGATGTGGCGCTTGCGAATGGCCTATTTTCTCGGCGCGGACCCACAGCGATTGCGCGCTGTTTATTACGCGAACGCCAACATGGTGACCTGATGCGCTATCCGAAGGGATGCATTATCGTCTTTGCCAGAGCACCGATACCCGGTCGGGTAAAGACACGTCTGGCGCCCGTGTACGGCAAACGCGGGGCCGCAAGACTGTACCAAGCGATGTTGTCCGAGACGCTACACAAAGCGTTCGGGCTTGCCCCACTGGAACTCTGGTGCGCACCCAATCCTCGTCATCCGTTTCTGCACCGCTGTGCCACGCGCTACGGAGCGAGGGTCGAAACTCAGCACGGGCGCGACCTGGGAATTCGTCTTCTGCGGGCAACCGGACAGGCCTTGAAACGTTACCAGTGGGCAATCGTGATCGGCAGCGATTGTGTGTCGCTCACGAGATCGGATCTCGATATTGCCTGTGCAACATTGACACGAGGCGGGTCGGCCGTGCTAGGACCAGCCGCCGACGGTGGTTACGTGCTCATCGGACTTCGACATTCGGAGCCGTCGCTTTTTCACGGCATTCCCTGGAGCAGCAATCGCGTTCTTACCCTTACCCGGCGCAGATTCGCGTTAGCTGGCCTCGAGTGCACGGAGCTGCCCATGCGCTGGGATGCCGATCGGCCCGAGGATGTGCGCCGCTGGCTGAAAGGCGGACAGAAATTTCGGGGAGTCCGTCAGCAGCAGATGTGACACGACATGGCAGAGCGCGGCGAATTTCTCTACTCGAGCTGTCGGGTAGTAGGCCGGGTGCGCGACTGCGCCGCCTGCACCGGCCAGCACGATGGGGCGGTTCAAAGAGCCCCAGGCCCGCTCGAGCCGCAAGACCCTTGGCGTGGACGATGCCTGGGCTTGGCGCAAAATCCTGGTCGGTTTACGAGACGGCACACCCGATCGCTATGCGATCTGGCGGAAGGTAACGTTGTTCCAACGATTGTCTCAAACGTCCCTTTGGGCAGCACGTGGGTCATGCTGCGCAGCATTTTCTGAGGGAGGAATCGAAAATGGCTGATCTCTGGGAGAATCCCCTTGGCACCGACGGGTTCGAGTTCATCGAGTAATCCTCCCCGAACCCGGGAGCACTGGACGACCTGTTCAATCGAATGGGCTTTCGTGCCATAGCGAAACACCGCAGCAAGAACGTGACGCTCTACCGCCAAGGAGAGATCAATTTCATCCTCAACGCCCAGCCCGAGAGTCAGGCCGCGCGGTTTACCGAGGTGCACGGGCCGAGCGCCAACGCCATTGCATTCCGCGTAAAAGATGCCGCGGAGGCGTCCAAGGCGCTCATCGCGGGCGGTGCGAAGGCGGTTGAGTCCGGCGCCGGTCCAATGGAACTTCACCTCCCGGCCATCGAGGGTATCGGCGGTTCCTTGCTCTACTTGGTGGACCGATATGGCGACCAGAACATCTACGACGTGGACTTCAAGCCCATTGCCGGAGTGGATCAACATCCCGAGGGAGCGGGGCTCACCTACATCGATCACCTGACCCACAACGTCGAGCGCGGGAACATGGACAAGTGGGCAAGTTTCTACGAGAAGCATTTCAATTTCAGAGAAATTCGCTTTTTCGATATCGCAGGGAAACTTACCGGTCTGCACTCCAAGGCATTGACGAGCCCTTGCGGCAAGATCCGTATTCCCATCAACGAATCGGCCGACGACAAGAGCCAGATCGAAGAATTCCTGCTGGACCACAATGGCGAGGGTATTCAACACATTGCTTTGGGCACTTCCGACATCTATACCACGGTCCAGACCCTGCGAGACCGGGGTGTGAGCTTCATGCATACGCCAGACACCTACTACGACAAGCTCGACGATCGACTGCCTGGTCACGGCGAAAACCTGGAGCAACTGCGTCGGAATCGAATCCTGATGGACGGCGAGCCGATGGACAAATCTGGCAAGGAAGACCTGCTTTTGCAGATCTTTACCGATACGGTGATCGGTCCCGTGTTCTTCGAGATCATCCAGCGCAAGGGTAACGACGGCTTCGGCGAGGGCAATTTTCAGGCTCTGTTCGACTCCATCGAATTGGATCAAATCCAGCGCGGTGTGCTGAGTCCCGACTAGCACCCGAGAATGCCCTGAACAATTCCATCCGGGAATTGCTCGGGCACGGAATACGACAACATGGTGTGCGTATTCCTACGGGAATCCACCTGTTGTCATGGGATTTCGGTGACACATCCATGTGCCACGCGGAAACTCTGATTTGATTAGTGATTTTCTAAATCGAAGGACAGCACGCCGTGCACGAGACGCGACCATACCAAACCGGTTTTGGCAACGAGTTCGCGAGCGAAGCCTTGCCGGGGGCACTGCCCGTGGGGCGCAATTCACCCCAGCGTTGCGCCTATGGCTTGTACGCCGAGCAGTTGACTGGCACCCCATTTACCGCTCCGAGGGCCGAGAACCGACGCTCGTGGCTGTACCGGATCCGCCCGGCGGCGGTACACCGGCCATTCAAACGCCTGGATAACGGTCGCCTGGTCGGCGACTTCAAGAAGGTGCCAACTCCGCCCGACCCGCTGCGTTGGGACCCGTTACCGAATCCCACGGAACCCACCGATTTCATCCAGGGCCTTGTCAGCATGGCGGGCAACGAGGCCTGCGGCATTCATCTGTATGCGGCCAACCGCTCGATGAACGACAGGTTTTTCTACGACGCCGACGGCGAGCTTCTGATCGTCCCACAGAGGGGCCGGTTGCTGCTGGCCACTGAGCTGGGCCGGTTAGAAGTCGAGCCGCAGGAAATCGCGGTGATTCCTCGGGGCGTGCGCTTTCGGGCAGAGCTTCCTGACGGCAGCGCACGCGGTTATATCTGCGAGAACTTCGGGCCGCTGTTGCGGATCCCCGACCTCGGGCCAATCGGGTCCAATGGCCTGGCGAACCCCCGGGACTTTCTCACGCC
>JBFGYN010000305.1:0-5108 GCA_041587415.1 Candidatus Competibacterales bacterium
GCTGGTGGCCGTGGAGCCACACTGGTCGATTACCGCTTCGCGATTTCCGTTCCCGATCGCGTACGAGTCGCTCTGGCGGCGCGCCCGGGCCACACAGGTCGACGGTACCAGTGTCCTGACGTTCGGTGCCGAGGATGCGCTGCTCGTTCTCTGCGTCACGGGCAGCAAGAGCCGCTGGCGGCGACTCGACCTCGTCGTCGACGTCGCCGAGACGATCCGATCGTCCCCCGAGCTGGATTGGACGGCGCTGATGGCGCGTGCGCAGGCACTGGGCTCGCTGCGCATGCTGCTGCTCGGGGTCTCGCTCGCGGCCAATCTTCTGGGCGCGCTGCTCCCCAGCGATATTTCGCGTCAAATCCAATCGAACCGACCGGTGCGGCGGCTCACCGACCAAATAACCAGTGCAATGTTCACGACAACGAAGGAACCGACGTGGGTTCGGCGGTTTCCACGTCAGTTCTCACCGCTGTTGCTGTCCATGCGGGAGCGACCCTCGGACAAGTTGCTTTACGTCTGGCGTACCCTCACCAGCCCGACGCCGACGCATGTTCGACGCGTGCCGCTGCCTGCCGCGCTCTTTCCGCTGTATCGGGTGATCGTCCCCGTGCACGACTATCTCCTTCAACCTGTGGCACATCGAATGCGTGAGACTCTCCGCCGACGAGTGGGAGCCGGCATCCGCGAAGATGAATCCACTGGCTGAAGGCGCTGCCGGTTACCGGGTGGACGAGGCGCGACTGGCGGATGTCGCGGGGCTGGCTGCCCTAATGGTGGAGGAGGCACGCCATGCCCAGCGTCTGGCTCCGTATTTCGAACTCGATGCAGACTTCGATTGGCGGACGCTCGCTCGAGACAAGCTCGGTGCGTCGGCTTGCGCAGTGTTCGTTGCCAGATCGCAAGCAGGGCTGCTCGGGTTTCTGGAAGTCCGGGTTCGCGGGCAGCGCTCGAAACCAACCCTCGCCGGACGGCTCGTAAAGAGCCTCCGATCCCGGTCTCTCAAAGTCCCATCCCCCCCGCGTCGCTCGCCTTGGGCGGTGATCGAGGGATGTTTCGTGACCGAGCCGGTGCGCCGCCAGGGCGTCGGCACCGCGATGGTGGAACAGGCGATCGACTGGGCGCAGTCGCACAGCATTCGATGCATTGAGCTCGGTGTGTTGGCGGCAAATCGACCGGCGATCGAGTTCTGGCGCAGGCACGGCTTTTCGACCTATCGCGAGTTGATGATCAGGAACTCGACGGCAAGTTGAGACGGCGGTTTGGCCGGGTTGGAAGCTGCCACCAACTTTCGCCGCATTGACCTCGAGTGTCGGGCCCGTTTGCTGGGTGTTCTTGAGGGGTAGGGCAGCGTCATTTCAACATCGGATCGTCTTCTCTGTACCAAGAAGAACGCGGGATCAGACAGGCGAGAAAAGCCCGCACAATTTCACGTCGTCAAGCGCGATCGAGCTTGGAATCCGTGTCTCGCGCAAAGGCCCTGTTTAGCCGCGGCGGTGCGGTCGTGCGTCGCACCACCAGGCTTGTTTCCACCTCCTTGTGGATGACGCCGGTCTGGCCTGCGAGGCAGGCAACCAAGTGCTCGGCGGCGAGAAGTCCCATTTCCGCCGACGGCACATGAACGGTGGTCAGGGGCGGCTGCAAGTGTGCTGAGAGGCTCAGGTCGTCGAAACCGGTAATCGAGAGCTCGCCCGGCACGGCGATACCGCAAGCCTGACACTCTAGCAGCACCCCGTAGGCGAGAACGTCATTACCGCAAATCACGGCCGTCGGCGCATTTCGCCCCCGCAGCAAAACCCGAAGTGCCTCTCGGCCTTCACGTATTCCGTAGGGTTGCTCGACGAGGCGCTCGGGGGGCAGGCTCAAACCTTTGGACGCAAGCGCATCCCTGACCCCGTCCACTCGCGCGCTGGCGCGGTCGTTGTTGGCGGTCCGGCCCGCAACCATGGCGATGTCGCGATGTCCGAGATCCAGCAAGTAGTCCGTGACGCCCACGGCGGCGAGGCGATTGTCGAAACCGATGCACGAATGCTCGGAGGAATCCCTGTAGACCCAGCAGGTGACCATCGGAATGCCTTTGCTGTCCAGCAACTCGTAGAGCTCGGGCACATGGGCCTCGCCGACCAGCATCAGGCCTTCGACACCGCGCTGCATCAAGGCCTGAGCCTCGTTCAGTTCCTCCGCCAGGTCATACTCCGAACACGCGATCAGGAGCGTGTAGCCCAATTGCCTGAGTCGCCTCTGCAATGCGTTGATGCCCGCAGCAAATATGGCGTTGTCCAGAGTAGGGACAATGGCGCCGACAATTCTGGAACGGCGCGACGCCAATGCCTGGGCGGCCCCATCCGGGATGTAACCGAGTTCCTTGATGGCACCTTCAACACGGGCTCGGAGGGCCATGCTTACTTTGCCAGGGCTGTTAATAACGCGCGAGACGGACGCCGTCGACACGCCTGCACGCTTGGCCACATCTTCCAAGACAACTGGCGCCCTCGGTCGTGCTCGTCGCGTCCTCGCGTTCATGATGTAATCGCTAACATTTGGAAGCCTGAATCTCTTTTGAGACGATTATTCGCCGAAAGCGTCTATCATTATACTGGTACTGGAGGGTTCTGCGCGGATGGGCTTGTGCGGGCTGGCAGGCGGGCGATGTTTCGGGAAAACCGGGTTGACAGGCTGCCAGGCGTCCGATACTTTATGTAAGCGCTTACAAAACGAGGCTTGAGTCGATGCACGACGTTCTGTTTGATCTTGCCGGACGCACCGCCTTGGTGACCGGTGGCAGCTCGGGATTGGGGCGTGCGATGGCCCTGGCGCTGGCGGAAGCCGGCGCCAGCGTGGTCGTGGCGGCGCGCCGTAAGGGTGAGCTGGAGGAGACCGTTGCCGCGATCGAAGCCCTGGGTGCGCGCGGCGCCTCCGTGGTTGCCGACCTCGCTGATCCCGTGGCGCTGGAGGCCATGGCCGAGCAGGCGGCGCGACCTTTCGGCGCCCCCGACATTCTGATCAATGCCGCCGGTGTGAATTTGCGCCAGCCTATCGAAGAGGTCACGATCGAGGCCTGGAATCTCCAAATCCAGCTCCACCTGGGTACGCCGTTTTTTCTGTCACGCAGCCTGGTACCGGCGATGAAGGCGAAGCGTTGGGGCAGAATCATCAATATCGCTTCGCTGCAGTCGCAACGCGCGTTTCCAAACAGCGCCCCTTACGGTGCCGGCAAGGGCGGAATCGTGCAGCTTACCCGCGCCATGGCCGAGGCCTGGTCCCGTGACGGGATCAATTGCAATGCCATCGCGCCCGGTTTCTTCCCAACGGAACTGACAGCGGCCGTGTTCGACGATTCGGAAAAAGCGCAACTGAACGCGGCACAAACGGCAATCGGACGCAATGGGCGCCTGGAGGATATCAAGGGTCCGGTGATATTCCTCGCTTCCCCCGCCTCAGATTACATTACCGGACAAACATTATTCGTCGACGGTGGCTTCACCGCGAAGTGACGCTGACACCCAGAGGAGACTCCAGAATGAAAGCACTCGTCTACACTGATACCTGCGAGATGGATTACCGCGATGAGCCCGTGCGCGAGCTGGGTGCGGGTGAAGCGCTCGTTCGAATCGACGCGGTCGGAATCTGCGGATCGGACATGCATGCCTATCACGGCCACGATGCACGCCGTGTCCCACCCATGATTCTCGGCCACGAAGCGGCTGGCCATGTGGAGCAGGGAACGCTTGCCGGCAAGCAGGTCACGATGAACCCGCTTATTATCTGTGGCTACTGTGAATACTGCTTGAGCGGGCGCGGCAATCTCTGTTCCAACCGGACGATGATCGGCATGACCCGTCCGGGAGCATTCGCCGAGTACGTGACGATTCCCGAGCAGTGCTTGATAGAGCTTCCCGATGACATGGATCCGATCGCGGCCGCGCTGACCGAGCCTGCCGCGACCGCGCTGCATGCCGTCAATCTTGCCCAGCGTGCCGCGATTCGGCCGCTTTCGGAGGGTCGGGCGCTGGTGTTCGGGGCCGGCTCCATCGGCCTTCTGACGGCCCTGCTGCTCAAGGCGCAGGGTTGCCGTGACATCTGGATCGGGGACACCAATGGGCTGCGACTCAAATCGGCCGAAGCGGCCGACTGCGGCCACGTGTACGATCCGGTCAACGGCCCAAAGCCAGAGAACGACAGCTTTGACGCGGTGTTCGATGCGGTGGGCGCCGTCCCGACGCGCGACGCGGCGATCAACGCGGTAAAGCCGGGCGGCGTGATCATGCATATCGGCTTGTTGCAGGGCAACGGCGACATGAATGTGCGCAAGCTCACGCTCGCCGAGATCACTTTCATCGGTGCGTACACCTACTCACAGATTGATCTCAAGGCTGCAGCACGAGCCCTGTATGACGGTGCGCTCGGCCCGCTTGACTGGGTGCAGCAGCGCCCGCTTTCGGAGGGCGCCGCTGCCTTTGCGGACTTGCACCATGGTCGCACGGGATCGCCCAAAATCGTGTTGGTTCCTTGAGCAATGAAAATGGTGGCGAGTCACCGCTTTGTGACACCGAATCGACTCAACGAGGCTCGCAAGTGCGACGCCGCTGTTTTCGACGCTTATTGACTTCGCGATCAGCCTTTTAATTCACTTTTTATCAATAAGCCGAACGGAGACGATTTCATGAGGAATGCTGAGAAAATATGGCAAGCCATAGAAGCGAATAACATCGACAAAGTTACCTTCTATCCTTGCAACAAGTTGAATGACATAATGAAATGTGTGCCCGAGTCAGTGAATGTATGGGACGTGACAAAGGAAGCGGTGGGTGTGGCGCTCTGTTTCGGCCGAAGCTTGGCCAATAAGCGCTCCGCATTGATTTGCCAAAACACAGGTTTGGGCGGCATCATTATTGAACTGTACACCATGCAGAAGCTTTATCAGGAAGCCCTGCCGATTTTCGTCTCGTGGCGCGGGCATTATAAGGAACCCATTGAAGCGCAGATTATTTTCGGCACCAAATGCGAAGCCTTGTTGGCATCGATCGACATCGATTACAAGACGTTGGAGACTGCATCCGATTTGGAAGGTCTCGAGGACGACCTCGCCAGCGTCTTCTCCGAGAAACGAATCA
>JBFGYN010000306.1:0-5108 GCA_041587415.1 Candidatus Competibacterales bacterium
CCAGCCGCTCGAGCGCGGCGAGGTAGGCACCGTGGCCGCTACCGGGCGGAAGCGGCAAATTGATGTTGTACCCCCGCCCCGCGCCTGCCCCAATCTCGTCGAGGCCGCCAGAATCGGTGGGATAGCACCGATCCTGGTGCATTGATACGGTGAGTACCGTTGGGTCGTCATAGAACGCGGTTTGAGTGCCGTTGCCGTGGTGGACATCCCAATCGATCACGGCAACCCGCCCCACGCCGCGAATCGATTGGGCATAACGGACCGCCAGGGCGGCGTTTGCAAATATGCAGAACCCGCGGCCACGGTCCGGTTCAGCGTGATGGCCGCAGGGGCGCACCAGGGCGTAGGCATTTCCGGCACGCCCGTCGAGCACGGCGTCGACGGCCTCGATGCACCCACCCACGGCAAGGCTCGCGGCCAAGTATCCGTCTGGACCGAAGCGTGCACTTTCCCCTGCATCGCCGCCACCCGCCTCGCTCAGAGTTCGAATGCGCTCAACGTACTCCGCCGTGTGCACACGCAATAGGTCTTCCACCGTGGCTTGCCTTGGAGCGATGGGCACGAGCTTCTCGGCGAGCCCGCTCGCTTCAATCAGGCTTTTTAGACGCCGCTTGCTCTCGGGCCGGTCCAGGGCCGGGTAGGGCTCCGACCAGGCGCTCTGGGACGCCGTCCCGGCATCGTGCCAGGCGTAGCGTGCGTGCCAAACAAATCCTGTGGTCATGTGCCTCTCCCGATGAATGACTCGTGGCGAGCCCCGATTAGCGGAGTCACTTCTCCTCGTCGAACCGCATGGGCGCGGGAACCTCCCGCTGGCGGCGGCAATTCCGCACTGACCTGGTCCGCCAGGACGGCCCTGTTCGCCGTGGGCCGCCCGCAGATCCTGCTCGACGGGTGATCAGTCGCCACAGCGCCGGCCGGCAATTCAGCCATTCGCGGACGCAGTGCCCACGGCTTACGGTGCAGCCCGAGCTTGTGGCCCGGGCCGACCATGAGTCCGTCAAGACCAACGGCGAGATTGCTGACGGAACAACCACGGAAGCCAGTGAGTGTTTGCGCGTCGAATTCCATTGCTCACTCTCCTCGTGCTCAGCATCGATAGGGTAAGCGTGATCCTTGATGTGGCGCGGCGCGAGTGCCAAAGTCTTCAAAACCGGTTCGTTTGTGCCACTTCCAACGATGGGAGCTGTTTTTTGGCTGAAGGGCGAATACACATCAGCTTGATCGCCATTCCGGATGCGGTGATTTCCACGCTGGCCGGTATCTACGACGTGTTGAACTCTCTCGCCATGGTGGCCTCGATCGACGATTCTGTACCAGCGTCGTCCCCGTTTCTGGTGGAAATCGTCGGTGAATCCAATGCGCCGGTGCCGTTGGCGAGCGGTGTACCCATCGCGACACACCGAGGAATAGATCGGATTACGGAGACGGACATCGTCATCGTGCCTTCGGTGCTTGTGACGGGCGAGCGATGGGAGAGCGGTCGCTATCCCGCCATGGTGGACTGGTTGAATGCGATGAATCGCCGCGGCGCGACATTCTGTTCCGCTTGTTCGGGCGTGTTCTTACTGGCCGAGACGGGACTGTACGATGGAAACGAGACCACCGTGCACTGGGTCTATGCGGAAAAATTTCGCACATCCTTCCCGAATGTTCCGATCTCACCCGAGAAAGCGTTGATCGTCTCGGGCGCGCACGAGCAGATCATCTCGTCCGGCGCCTCCACTTCATGGCACGACCTGGTGCTCTATCTCGTCTCACGGCTGGTGGGGCCCTCGGCAGCTCAGGCGGTTGCACGTTTCTATGCCTTGCAGTGGCATCGGGACGGATTGGCACCCTACATGGTGTTCGTTCCTCGCCGGGACCACGGGGACGCCGCTGTCCTCGATGCCCAGGACTGGCTTTCGACCCACTACGCGGTCGCCAACCCCGTTGAACAGCTGGTAGCACGGTCCGGGTATGCGGAACGAACCTTCAAGCGCCGCTTCACCCAGGCGACCGGGCTCTCTCCCCTCGCCTACGTACAGCGCTTGCGAATCGAGGAGGCCAAACGGCGGCTCGAGCGCACCAACGCGCCCATCGATGAGACGAGTTGGCAGGTCGGATACGAAGACCCGGCGTTCTTTCGGAGGCTATTCAAGCGCATCGCGGGCGTAACTCCGGGCGCCTACCGGCGAAATTTCAATCTACCGGACGGCGCCGGCTAACCCGGATAGTTCACCAGGGCGGCCTTTCCCTGTGCTGCATCGGATGGGGAGAGCCTCCGGCAGACCAACCCTCCGCCCTGTTACTGCACGGCACGAGCTGTCTCCACGGGGATTTTCGATCCCAATCCTCCAACAGGAGCCGCAAACGCATGGAGTTGGCGGCCACCTTCCCGGAATCGGTCAAGGTACGGGAAGCCCAGAGGCCTTCAGAATGCTCGAAAATTCACTGTGCAGGTCCGGCGTGCAGGCCAACACGGCGTTGCCTTGCCATAAGCCCTCCTCGGCCAGGAAGTCGTTTACCGAGGCACCGGCCTCCCGCGCCAAAAGCAGGCCGGCGAGAACATCCCAGCTATTCAGGCGAGAGCCGTAAAAGCCGTCGAGACGTCCAGCCGCTACGTATGCCAAAGTGAGGGCCGCGGAGCCCAACCGGCGATACTCTCCCCTCGCAGACAGGAGCCGACCTATCGCTTGCGCGTAATTGTCTCCCGTGTGCACGCGGGAGTACGCGAACGCGAAGACGGCTTCGGATAGGTCATTGCCGATGCTGGCGCGGATCGGCTCGTCGTTGCGGGTGGCACCGGCACCCCGGCGTGCCGCGTAGAGCTCATCGTAGATGGGGTCGTAGATCACGCCAAGCTCAGTACGCCCTTCGCAAACATACGCTACGGAAACGCCCCAGTAGGGGATGCCGCGCAGGAAGTTGTTGGTGCCGTCGATTGGATCGATGACCCACAGCTGCTCCCTGCTGCCTCGGGCACCGCCCTCCTCGGCCAGAAAGCCGTCTTCGGGAAACAGGCGTCCCAAGCGCTCAATGATTTGGGCTTCGACTTTGCGATCGGCCTCGGAAACCAAGTCCTGGACACCCTTACGGGCAATCGTCAAGCTGGCCCTGTCTTCGAAAAATCGGCGGGCCAACTGGCCAGCCTCGCGCGCGACCGCCCGCAATGCGGCGAAACGGGTTTCCAGATCATCTGTCATGACATTTCGCCCCTTGCAAGCCCATCTTGGTTAACGGCCGGTCGCGATGTGGACCCGTGTTTTGTGCAATCGTGGAAGCGCGGGCCCGGACTGCAGGAGCCCCGAGTAACCCCAGCGCCTCGCTGCAATCGGAGTCAGTGTTTCTTGTGACGGGTCGGTCTGACGTACCAGCAGAAGGCGATCCCCTGCAAAGCCACCAATGTGAGTAGGGCGGCTCGATAGCCCTCGATTGCGTAACCGCCATCCGCGGTTTCCGGCCAAATGCCGATGATGGCACCGATTCCCCACTGACCGACGAAAGCAGCGACGAACACCAGCAGATTCAACGCAGTGTTGACGCGCCCCGCAAGACGTGATGCAAAGTGCTGCGACAACGCCGCGTAGGGCAATATGCCACTGGCGCCAAAAAATCCGAACAAGATCCACAGGGGCATGGCGAGCGCACCGGGAACCACCGCCAGGCCCAGCTGAACCAACATGAACAAGAACATGCCGGTGCCGGCCACCGACAGAGTCGTAATGCCGCGTCGGGCAAGGCGCCAGGTCAGGCTGCCAAGAGCGAGATGGCCAGTGATCATCGCGGCCGCCACCACCAACAGGTGGGATGCGACGGCGCCCCGGTCGAGCCCCCCCACATCTCGCAACCATGGTCCGACCCAAAGGCCTTGAATGGCAAGAAATGCCGCCTGGCTGATTAGCGCCAAGGGGACGACCCGCCAAAAAAACCGGCTGCTGAAAATCTCCAGAACGCCTTGAACCTCACCGCCGAATTCAACGCCTGCCGATGAAAGCTCGCGATCCGGGACCACAAGAAATATGAGGCCGGAGCTGACGACGGTCAAGATGCTCAGCCCGACGAACACACCGCGCCAATCCGTCAAACTGAGCGCCGCCTCCACGGGCGCCGTCGCGGCGAGTGCGCCCATACCGCCCGCCGCCATGATCCAGCCGTTGACCTGGGGAAGCCGTTCCAGGGGAAACCACAGCGTGAACGCCTTGAAGCTCGCCATGAGACAAGCCGCGACCCCGAAGCCAATGATCGCTCGCCCGATCACGAGCGTGCTGAACTGCTCGGCGATGGCGAAGGTGCCGGCTCCCAAGGCGGCGAACAACAACAAGACGGCTTCCACTCGACGCGGTCCATACCGATCCAGCAGGATTCCGAGCGGCAATTGAAACGCGGCAAACGTCAGGAAGTACGCGCTCGTGAGTAGCCCGAGGTCGGCCGGAATCAGTTGGAAGTCGGAGACCAGATCGGGTGAGATGACGGCGTTGACAGTCCGAAAAACGTAAGATACGAAGTAGCCAAGGGCGAAAGGCAGGAATATCCGAAGCGTGGTGGGAAGATTCGGCGTTCCCGGCGAACGGATCGTGGCCATTGAATAATGCTCTCAGCACCCGGTGTGTGGTGACCCAATTGGAATATAGACGCTGTTCCTGGGCGGGCGACGATCCGGCGTACCAAAACTATCATGATCAGGAGTGGGGTGTTCCTGTTTTCGACGACGTTCGGCTTTTCGAGATGCTGATTCTCGAGGGCGCGCAAGCCGGGCTATCCTGGATCACCATATTGAACAAGCGGGCGAACTATCGTGCGGCCTTCGACGGGTTCGACCCAACGCGAATCGCCCGCTACGACGGGGCCCGGGTCGAGTCACTGCTTCGAGATACTGGTATCGTGCGGAACCGACTCAAGGTCGAGTCGACGATTAGCAATGCGCGAGCCTATCTCGCCCTGGTCGAGAACGGGCCCGGATTCGCACCGTTCCTGTGGCAATTTGTGGAGGGCCGGCCCATCCGCAATCGTTGGCGGGTAAGCGGGGAAGTCCCCTCCACGACACCCATTTCCGACGCCATGAGCCGAGACCTCAAGAAGCGGGGTTTCCGCTTCGTAGGCAGCACCATTTGCTACGCGTTCATGCAGGC
>JBFGYN010000307.1:0-5106 GCA_041587415.1 Candidatus Competibacterales bacterium
CGCGTGTGACGTATTGGGCCTGAATTCGAATGAGCCCGCAGCGCACAACACCGTCGCCTGGCACTCAACTTGCGCAATTCCTGAGCAGTGGGGATCGCTCTGCCAGCGGCTCCGGCTGGCCGAAATGAAATCCTTGACCAAAGTCGACTCCCAGTTCCCGAAGCATGGTCAGTACCCGTTCATTTTCGACGAACTCCGCAATGGTTTTCTTGCCCAGCAACTGACCGATTTCGTTGATGGATCGAACCATGGCCAAGTCCACCGGGTCGGACACGATGTCTTTCACGACCAGCCCATCGATTTTGAGAAAGTCGACCGGCAGCATCCGCAGATAGCCGAAGGAAGGCAAGCCGCTGCCGAAGTCGTCCAACGCAAAGCGGCAACCGCGGTTCCGTAGATCCTGGAACAGCCGCATTGCCGAGGTCATGTTCGAGATTGCGGCGGTCTCGGTTACCTCGAAACACACCGATCCGTAAGGCACGCCGCTGCGGCGAAACTGCTCTACGATGAAGTCGTGAATCTGCGCGTCGCCCAGTGATTGTCCCGATAGATTGATGAAACAACGGCTTGGGTTATCGTTGTCGATGCCCCATTCGGCCAGCCACTCCAGTGCATTTCTGATGACCCACCGATCGAGCCTGGGAGCAAGGTGATATCGCTCCGCGGCGGGCAAAAATGCCCCGGGCAACACGAATTCTCCATCCTCATTGACTATTCTCAGCAACACTTCGAAGTCGTCGCCCCGAAGCTCAGCGGATAACGGTCGAATGTCCTGGGCCATGAGTACCAAGCGATCCGAATCCAGTGCATGCTGAATATGGGACACCCACTGCATGTCGCCGCGCCGCCGGTCGGACTGTTCGTCGTTCGCCCGGTACACATGAACGCGGTTGCGGCCTTCGTCCTTGGCCGCGTAGCAGGCACTGTCGGCCGCGGTGAGAACCGCCGTAAGGCTTCCGCTGTTCGCATCCACCGGCACCAGCCCGATGCTAACGCTCAGGCTGAAGCTTTTCCCGTCGGACACGAAACGGAAGTCTTCGACGACCTTGCGCAGCGTATCGGCGACCCGACTCGCCTGATCCAGGGTGCAGTGCTCCATGAGCACGCTGAACTCGTCACCCCCGAGGCGGCCCAGCGTATCGCGCCGTCGGATTGCGTCGCCAAGCACACCGGCAAGCTGTTTGAGTAGCTCGTCGCCTGCCGCGTGGCCACAGGTGTCGTTGACGACTTTGAACCGATCCAGGTCCAGGTAGCAAAGCGCGTGTGAACTTCCCTGTTCCTTGCAGGTGCTCAGCACCCGCTCCAATCGATGCTCGAATTCCCGCCGGTTGACGAGCCCGGTCAACGCATCGTGGGAGGCTTGATGAGCCATCTGTTCCGCAAGCCGCTTGGCGTCGGTCACGTCATGAGCAATGCCGCGGTAGCCCTCGAAGCGGCCGCTTTGGTCGAACACAGGGCGACCGCTGAAGCTCAGAAAGCGCAAGCCTCCGTCCAATCTGTGCCAGTGGATCTCAAAGTCTGCGAACGACCGGTGGGCCGCAAGATCTTCCGTGTGATTGCGCCACCGCTCCAAGTCCTCCTCTTGCCCGGCGTAGAGATCTGCCAGTGATCGACCGATCATCTCCCGCCGTGGAAGTCCCATGACTTCCTGAAATCGATCCGACAGATAGCTGAACCGCAGGTCCGGCCCCATTTCCCAGAACCAATCCGCGGCCGTTTCCGCGAAGTCCTTGAAACGCCTCTCGCTATGGCGCAATGCGCCCTCCGCGCGGATTCGGTCGGCCATTTCCTCTTGCAGCGCGAGCGTTTGAGTCTCTGCCCTCTGCAACGCTTCTTTTGCGGTCAACAAGAGCTCGCGGCCGGTTCTGATCTGGCGGAGCAGAAACCCGACCAGCACCGCGCCGCTCAGCAGCATGCCCAGGAACGAGATGTAAAGACCGCCCTGCAACGTGCGCATCCGAGCCTGGGTCTTGTCGCCGCGCAATTCCTCCTGTAGGTACACATTTAGCAAGAACTGGTGCATGGCTTTCCGGGTGTCCGCCATCTCTTCGAGCATTGCATCCATCCCCACCGGCTCGAGCGAGCTCTGGCCAAGGATGGCCTCGGTACGCGTGAGGACGTTGCGCGTGCGCTCAATGACCTCGTCAAATCCATCCAGTTGGCGCAGCGGTGCCCCTTCGCGCCCCTCGACCAGCAACGGTACTCTGCTCCAAACCAAGTCCAGTCGATGGATGGCCGCCGCCTTGGTAGCCGGCGTCGGTTGAAGCCGATAGCGGGTCAGTTCCGAGAGAAAGTTCAGATACTCGATCTCGAGAGACGTGATCAGCAATAGCACACTGCTCCGATCGAGGGACAGCTCATTTTTCTGTCGCTCAATGCGGGAAAAGCTCAGCATCGAGCTGACCGCAAATAGCCCGATTGTGAGAGCCAGTACCGTGTAGGCCGCGCTACGTCGACGGTTGCTCACTCGATGGTCATGTACCTCAGCTGCCATATTGACTGGTGCTTTGTCGTCTGATCGTCGAGCGACGGATCCTCGTCCCACGGAAATATCAACCATATCGGACCCTTGTTCCGTACGCTCAGGTAATTCCCATCCATGCCAAGGGCAAGAAATGCCCCCTTCTCGACGGCTGGTTCGAGCGGGATGTTGACGACGTAATCGTTCAGAGCCCGCGCCGACGCATTGTTCCCCTGCGCGCCCACAGTCTGCAGCAAGCGCTCCAGGTGGATGCCGGAAAAAGATCGCCGTCCATCCGTCCACGGAGTACTCGTTCGAAGCTCCGTCATGCCCAAAGCTTCCAGCATCGTCCGGTCGAAGTGCGCAGCGTTCTCGGCATTTGTGTGCGTGATGTCGCCGTCGACGGAGAGAAGGATCGCGCCCGTCGGCGAGCTCAAGTGGTCCGCCCACGCAACGGTCCCAGCGAGCAACAGCATCCAAAGCAGGTTTCCCGTCCAACGGACGAAAAACTTGTGCGAACGCGAAGTCCAGGCGCATGTCTCGAGCATTGTATGTGTCCCAGCAGCGCCGCCGCATTCGAGTCCAGAATCGCGGCGGGTCGATAATCGGATCCTACTGTTCTTAGGCGTTCCAGCCAATGGTCCCAGGGCGGCGTCGGGTCCCGGTGCGCCTCGGCGCCTAAAATGCCGGCCAGCCCTGGCCGCCTGCCGGTCGGACGGAGGCGCTTTACCGTCGTAGGGGCTTCACTACGAACATCGAAACGCGAATCGTACCGAAATTGCAAGGCTGACCCACCGGATGTGCGGCGACCGACGTCTCCGAAACGCGGGTCCGCACGCGGGACAACGCATCCGGCAGGGCAGCGCCACAGCCCCGCCATCCCCCGGAGAGTTTTTGTCAGACCGTGACTGCAGGGGAATGGTGGGCGATGAGCGGTGAGTCTCGAACCGAACTCAATTCGCTCGGACGTTCACCCTTCCAGGGAGAGAACGAACTCCCAGTGGGCCGGATCAATCGGCATGATAGACAATCGATTCCCACGTCGAATCAGCGGGAATCCGTCCAACTCCGGTCGGCCTTTTAGTTCACTAAGCGGTATGGTTCGTGCCAGGCGACGTACGAATCGAACGTCGACCATGTACCACCGGGGATTGCCTGGATCGCTTTTCGGATCGTAGTACTTGGATTCCGGATCGAAGGCCGTGTGGTCGGGATACGCTTCACGCACGATCTCCGCAATGCCGACGATTCCGGGTTCTGCGCAGCTGGAGTGGTAGAAGAAAACCAGGTCGCCCCGCCCCATTTCGTCTCGCATCATGTTGCGCGCCTGGTAGTTGCGAACGCCATCCCAGTGATCGGTCTGATTCGGTTGGGACGCCAGATCGTCAAGACCGTAAACGGACGGTTCCGTTTTCATCAGCCAGTAGCGCATGAGGCCTCGATCATCGTTTGGTTCGAACGAACATATAGCGCTTGTTCCGTCGAGATGCCGTCCAGCGGAACATCCCAGGGATTTTCCTCGATGTGCTCCACTCTTTGGATTTCGTAGGCAACGCCCAGCATGATCGGCCTCCTTCGGCTGGGTTTGTCGTTAACGAACGAGAAGCTGCGATCATAGAATCCGCCACCCATTCCGATCCGGTGTGCCTTGCGATCGAATGCCACCAGGGGCGTCAACACGAGGTCCAAGTCCGACGGCGCCAAGATTTCACCGGAACCCGGGCTTGGCTCCGGTATCCCGAATCTGTTTGGGGTGAGTGGTGTGTCCATTTCGTAGCGGGCGAACCGCAGCAACTGGTCGCCACCAATAATGGGTAAGTAAACCTGTCTGCCGAGGGACCAAGCCTGGTCCACCACCTGGGCAGGATCCATTTCACCATCGAAGGCGATGAACGCGCCAATGCGGCGGGCACTGACAAAGGCGGCCAATCCGGAGACTCGCTCGCAGAGCTGGGCTGCGGCCAGGGCCCGAATCTCGGCCGACAGGGATCGCCTGGCGGCGCGAATGCGCTTGCGCACAGCATCTGTCGTGGTCATGGGTGGTGCAGCAACGAATCTGGCGGGTGCGAAGGCGGGCATTCTCCGCATGTGCCGTAAAGAGCCATCGCCCTTGAACCGAGAGGTTCAAGTGGGAATGCCGGCCATGCCTTAGGCTCCCCGCTTTTTCGCGGGTCTGCACACCAACATCGCGATCTGCATCCCCTGGGTTTCACTATAGGGTCAAGGGGTTTACCCGGCCCCCATTCGAACACGGCAGAGAATGCCCGTGTCGTCACTATACGCTCGTTTCAGAATGCTTGTTAAGCGTGGTCTCGATTCGATCCGATAAGCCCCGAATGCTCTCGATCCGCTCCGGGTCCGCCGCCGACCCGGACTGGAGTTTGAGAAATTCGTGGGTAATGTTCAAGGCAGTGATGACGGCGATTCGTTCTGCGCCAACCACCCGCCCACCGCTGCGCATCTCGCGCATGCGCTCGTTCAGGTAGTGGGCGGAGTTGAGGACCCCGTCGATGTCCAGGAACACCACCCGGCGCCAACGCGGCCCGTCTTCGGAGACACCCATCGCGACATGTTAACCCGACCCGCGATCCGATCGGCCCGCTCGCCCGTACTGGGGTCGAGGGGACACAGGAGCGAGCCATGCA
>JBFGYN010000308.1:0-5090 GCA_041587415.1 Candidatus Competibacterales bacterium
CTCGCGTGGCTGGTCTTCGCTTCGATCCCGGGATCCGCCATGGTTCAATCTGGAATAGCCGACGCCCCGCTCTGCAGGTCGTGCGAGTCCCGTCTCGTGAAAACGCCGGTGCACAACGGCGACAGCGCCATGTTGTCGTGCCCACGCTGTGGCGTCGCAGAGCTGATCCCCCGGGCGCGCAGCTTTCACGCCCGACGCGCTTGAGCCTCCGGACATCGAAGTAGCCGGACAGTCACACCGGGGGCTATACTCTTCCGAAGTTGCGGGTCAGGGCGAGCCCGGCTATGCGCCCCTAGTTTGCCTCCATCGCTCATCGGGCCGCTCGAAACCTGGGTCAGTGATTGCTTCATCGATGTTAATCAAAATTCTTCAGGAGTCTGCACTTCCGGAATCACGCTCATCCCGTGATCGTCCGCTCGCGGCGCTCCATAGGCGTGCTCCGAGCCACGCGGCAAGTCGATGTCTCGCATCAACCCTCGCGCGAGCGCAGAACCGGCTCTGGCCAGACCTCCGCGGCAATTCCGGATTCCGATACAACATTCCGGCTAGATTCTAAATTCCCGTGGAAGCCGCCTGGATCGGCGTTGCCTACCTGTTCGGCCTGCTCGCTCGATTCATGGGGCTTCCTCCCCTGCTGGGCTACCTGCTGGCGGGTTTCGTTCTCAACGCGCTGGGGCAACGACCGGGTGAATACCTGGCCCTCGCAGCTCACGTCGGCGTGATGTTCTTGCTGTTCAGCGTGGGCCTCAAACTTCGATTGAACTACGTTCTGCGGGCCGAGGTCTGGGGTACGACGCTGCTGCATCTGTCAGTTGTTGTCGCCGTGCTCGCCCCGGGGTTGTTGGTCGTATCCCACCTGTCGCTTCCAGTATCCGTGGCAGTGGCCACCGCACTGGCCTTTTCCAGCACAGTCGTCGCTGCCAAGGTGCTGGAGGCGAAGCGCGAGCTGCGAGCTTTCCACGGTCGTGTCGCAATCGGCATTCTCATCGTACAGGACCTCATAGCCGTCGGGCTGCTGGCAGCTACCGCGGGCCACAGCCCATCAATTTGGGCTGTGGCCCTGCTCGCCGCCCCGCTCCTTCGGTTTCCGCTGGCGCGGCTCCTGGAGATGAGCGGCCACGGCGAACTGCTGGTGCTCTTCGGTGTCACGCTGGCCCTGGTGGCGGGCGGCACCTTCGAGGCACTCGGATTGAGCGGCGAACTCGGCGCGCTGGTGGCTGGCGCCATGCTCGCCAACCGCCCCAAGGCAGTGGAGCTTTCCAACGCGCTCTGGGGATTGAAGGAAGTATTCCTGGTGGGATTCTTCCTCTTGATAGGCATGTCAGGAGTGCCACAGCCTTGGGACATTGCCATAGCCGTCCTGCTGTGTCTGCTGGTGCCATTGAAGGCCATTCTCTTCTTCCTGATTCTGCTCGCATTCGGGCTTCGGGCCCGGAGCGCATTTCTCGCCGGTATCGCTCTTGGAAGCTACAGTGAATTCGCTCTGATTGCCGCACAAGGTTTTTTGAGTGCAGGTTTACTTCCCGAGACCTGGATGGTGCCCCTGGCCCTCACGGTTGCATTGTCGTTCACCATCGCCGCCCCGCTGAACCGAGCCGCCCACACGGTTTACGAGAAGCTCGAAAAGTGGCTGATAACTTTCGAGCGCGCCGAACGCCATCCTGACGAACAACCCATCTCGATCGGCACCGCGCAAGTGCTGGTAATGGGTATGGGGCGGGTGGGCACCGCCGCGTATGATTTCCTGCGGCAGCGAGGCGTGCATGTGGTCGGATTGGACTCCGATCCGGGCAAAGTCGAACACCATCGAAACGCACACCGCCGAGTCCTCTACGCTGACGCGGAGGACCCGGGATTCTGGCACAAGCTGCACCTGGGCGGGGTCCGTGCCATTCTGCTGGCCGTGCCGGACCTGGAAGCAAAGGTCATGGCAGCCAGGCAACTGCGTAAGAAGGGGTACCTTGGGATGATAGGAACCACGAACGTCCACGCGGAGGATACGAATGCCATCACGGCAGCGGGCGCGGACATGACGTTCAACTATTTCTCCGAGGCTGGAGCTGGATTTGCGGAGCACATTTGGCAGGCGCTGCATTCGGACCCAGCCCGCGTCCCTCACCAGGCCGCCCAAAACAGTTCTACGTAGTTTATTTAGATGATTTATCAAACATTTCCTCGCGAACAGCATGCGACCTGCAGCGTCCTTCCGGCGATAGTACGGTGAGCGATAAGGCTCGGGTCGCGGCCAAATGTCGCGGTTCCGCGAGCATCGCGAGCTTCAATCTCTGCAACCTCGGTCTGGATGCGCCAGAGCAGCGATTTCGCGGGCTTGCGGAGATCATTGTTCGGGAACTCGATCTACCGGACATCATTGCCGTCCAGGAGGTGGGGAGCTCGGCTTCGGCAGGCTCTGCAGCACCAGTCTCGGCAGCCGGCACCTATCAGGCGTTGGCCGGGGCGTTGATGTCGCTCGGCGCTCCCGAGTACGACTGGACGGAGATTGCGCCATTGCCCAATGCCGACGGAGGAGAGATCGGGCGCAACATCCGCGTCGGCTATCTCTTCAACAGTGGCCGTGCATCTCTGGAGCGAATCGGTACTGGCGGGCCTGGGGATTCCAGCATCCCGATGTCGGTAGCCGGTCGTGTCGAGCTGTCATTGAGCCCCGGGCGTATCACCCCGAGCGCACCCTCGTTTACAGGTGATGCTCGAAGGCACTGGCTCCCGAGCCGAAAAGCCTTGGCTGCGATGTTTCGGGTCCGAGATACCCACCTCATCGTGGTCAACTGCCACTTCAAGTCTATGCGCGGAGCAGATCGACGAGCCGAAGCGCAGGGTAAGAAACAACGGCATGCACAAGCGGAGGCTGTCGCGGAATTCGCGCGAAGGATTCTCCGCCTCGGTCCGGACACCAAGCTCGTCGTTCTAGGGGACCTGAACGACACGCCCGACTCCAAGACCTTGGCGATCCTGGAGCACGCGGGCCTTAGAAATGCCATGTTGGCAATCCCTAGGCGGATGCGCTACTCGCGCCACCACGGCCGCCGCCCGCAATTGCTCGACCACATCCTACTCAGCCCCGCGCTGGTCCCTGGACACGAAGCGCGAATCGTGCACTGCAACACAAATGCGCTCCCGGAATCCCGCCTCAGCTATCACGATCCGGTCGTCGTGACAATCTGCTCGGGGTAGAACACAAAAGCAGGTGCGGTTCGGTCGCAGAGCAGTCGAGCATTGCCTGCCCCGCGATCAGGTGCGAATACCGACACCGCGATTGAGCAGGGACAGTGCAAAGGTAAACAGCCCTACCACGAACACGAGAATGATTCCGTACGCAACACCCACCCGAATGTCGGTCACTCCGAGGAATCCATATCGGAACGTATTGACCATGTACAGAATCGGGTTCGCAAGCGAAACCGCCTGCCAGAAATCCGGAAGCAGTCCGATAGAGTAAAAGACGCCGCCGAGATAGGTCAGCGGGGTCAGGACGAACGTCGGGATGATCGAGATGTCGTCGAAACTTCGGGCGTAGATCGCATTGATGAATCCCGCCAGAGAGAACAGCACGGACGTGAGCAGGACGACGCTCAGAAGAACCGCCGCGTTGTGAATCTTGAGATCGGAGAAGAACAGCGCGATCAACGTCACCACGGCACCGACCATCAGACCGCGCGCAACGCCGCCACCAATGTAGCCCAGTAGAATCAAGAAATTTGGTGTTGGGGATACGAGCATCTCCTCCACGTGACGCTGAAATTTGGAGCTGTAGAAGGACGACACGACGTTTGCATAACTGTTGTTGATCACGGCCATCATAATCAGTCCCGGCACGATAAAATCCATGTACCGGTGCCCGGCCATTTCACCGATCCGGGGTCCAATGAGATTGCCGAATATCACGAAATAGAGACTGGTCGTAATCGCGGGGGGGATGACCGTCTGCACCCAGATGCGGGTAATGCGGCGTACCTCTTTGATAAGAATCGTCTGAAACGAAACGAGTTGATCGCGCGGCCCCATGGATCAGTCGTCCGTATCGTTAGCTTCAACGAGATTCATGAAGAGCTGCTCGAGCCGGTTACTCTTGTTGCGCATCGACAGTACGTCCAGGCCCTGACGAGCGAGCTGTTCGAACAGCTTGTTCATCCCCTCGCGCTTCTCGATATCGACCTCCAGCGTGGACTCGTCCATCAGACGAACCCGGTACCCTTTCAGGTCCGGCGGTTCGCAGATCGACCTGGATAGATCGAGGATGAACGTTTCCATGTGCAACTTGGCGAGCAGCCCTTTCATGGTGCTGTGCTCGATGATCTCGCCCTCGTCTATGATCGCAATGTTGCGGCAAAGGCTTTCCGCTTCTTCGAGATAGTGGGTCGTCAGTATGATGGTCGTGCCCTCCCGATTGATATGTCGCAGGAACTCCCACATGGATCGACGAATTTCGATGTCCACACCGGCGGTCGGTTCATCGAGGATCAGCAGCCTGGGGTGATGAACCAGCGCGCGGGCGATCATCAGTCGGCGCTTCATGCCACCGGAAAGGTTTCGCGAAGTTTCGTTCCGCTTTTCCCACAGATCGAGTCGACGCAGAACCTCTTCCGTTCGTTCGCGAGCCAGTTTCCTCGCAATGCCGTAGTATCCCGCCTGATTGGCCACGATCTCGTGCACGCGCTCGAATTGATTGAAGTTGAACTCCTGGGGAACCAGGCCGATGTGGCTCTTCACACCTCCTGGATTCGAATCGAGTTCATCCCCGAACACGCAAACACGGCCCGACGTCTTGTTGACCAAGGACGAAATGATTCCGATGGTCGTGGACTTGCCAGCGCCGTTCGGTCCGAGCAGCGCGAAGAAATCACCTTCCTGAACCGTGAGGCTTATCCCGCGCAACGCAACAAAGCCATTTCCGTAGATCTTGGAGAGGTTTTCAATGACGAGCGCTTCCATCGGCCGCTAGCCCGGATACTTCATCAGGGACCCCGGATGCTGGCGGAATTCGCAGCCGTCCTGGCGCTGCTCTGCAGCGAAAGTTGTAGCCGTAGCGACAACTTGAGTGAAGAGCAAGTCAGGGCGAGCGAGAAACCGCC
>JBFGYN010000309.1:0-5069 GCA_041587415.1 Candidatus Competibacterales bacterium
ACCTTCAGATCGTGGCTGATGAACAGGTAAGCGAGTTTGCGGCGCCTCTGCAGCTGTCTCAACAAGTCCACGATCTGTGCTTGGACGGACACGTCCAAAGCCGACGTGGGCTCATCCAAGACAAGGAGCCGTGGTTCGAGGACGATGGCACGCGCAATGGCGATCCGCTGGCGCTGTCCGCCGGAGAATTCGTGTGGATACCGGTGGCGACTGTCCGGGTCTAAACCCACCTCGTTCAGCGCCTGCAGTACTCGCTTCCTGCGCGCCGCCGGATCATTTTTGAAGCCGTGGATCTCCAACCCCTCCTCGATGATCTGAGACACCGATAGGCGGGGACTCAAGCTACCGAATGGATCCTGAAAAACCACCTGCATCTGCCGTCGCAGAGGTCGAACCTCTCGGGAGGACATGCCTTGGAGCTCGGTTCCCTGGAAACTGATGGACCCTCGGCTCTTCTCGAGCCGGAGCAGCGCCATGGCGAGCGTGGTCTTGCCCGAGCCGCTTTCCCCGACGACTCCGACCGTGTGACCTTCGCGAATGGTGAGCGAAACCCCGTCAACGGCCTTGATGAAATCGACTGTGCGACGCATCAAGCCTCGTCGCACCGGAAACCAGACCCTCACCTCCCGAGCCGATACCACCACCGGCGCGCTGGCGGGCGCCTCGATCGGCCGACCCTTAGGCTCCGCCGCAAGCAGCATGCGGGTGTAGGAATGCTGCGGTCGGCGGAAGACATCGCTGAGGGGTCCCCATTCGACGATGTTCCCGTCCTTCATCACGTAAACGTGGTCCGCCATGCGGCGGACGATTCCAAGATCGTGGGTGATGAGCAGGAGCCCCATGCCCATCTGCTGTTGCAGATCCTTCAGAAGGTCGAGAATCTGAGCCTGTATGGTGACGTCCAGCGCCGTCGTCGGTTCGTCGGCAATGAGCAGGTCCGGCTCGTTTGCCAGTGCCATGGCAATCATCACCCGCTGGCGTTGGCCGCCCGACAGCTGGTGAGGGTAGGCGTCGAGCCGACTTTCGGCGTCGCGTATGCCGACTCGATGCAATAGCTGGAGCATCCGTTCCCGTGCTTCGTGACCCCGTAGGCCCCTATGCAGGGCGAGTGCTTCGCCGATTTGCCGAGAGACCTTGTGCAGCGGATTCAAGGACGTCATGGGCTCCTGGAAAATCATGCTGACCTTTCCGCCACGAATCGTGTGGAGCGTCTCCGATGAGGCACCCAGCGTCTCGGTGCCCAAGACGCGAATGCTGCCCCGCGTGTGCCTCGCAAACGGGTAGGGGAGCAGCTGCAATACCGAGAGCGCGGTCACAGACTTCCCAGATCCGCTCTCGCCAACCAACGCGACGGTTTGGCCTTTGCCGACATCCAGCGTTACGCCGATCACCGATTCGGCGCTGGCGTTTCCGAAGGCAACCCCCAGATCACGCACCGCCAGCAAATCACCGGAGGTGTCGCCTTCGCGGGTCTGCTGCGCCACCTCCGTCCGTCGCGCCTGCTCGGCAAGCCGTCCCAGGGTGCCGTGACCCGCGCCGCGATCGCGGCGCGGGTCGAACGCGTCGCGTGCCGCCTCGCCGATAAAGATCAAGAGGCTCAACATGATGGCGAGCACGAGAAACGCAGTGATGCCGAGCCATGGAGCTTGGAGATTCTCCTTGCCCTGTGCGAGCAGTTCGCCGAGCGACGGCGAGCCCGGTGGCAGGCCGAAGCCGAGAAAATCCAGTGAAGTCAGTGTCGTAATTGAACCGTTTAGTATGAACGGCATGAACGTGAACGTGGCCACCATCGCGTTGGGAAGAACATGGCGGAGCATGATTGTGACGTTGCCCACACCGAGTGCGCGCGCCGCCCTGACGTATTCAAAATTGCGGCCCCGCAGGAATTCCGCCCGGACCACGTCCACCAGTGCCATCCAGCTGAACAGCAACATGATGCCGAGCAACCACCAGAAATTGGGTTCCACCACGCTGGCGAGGATGATCAGCAGATAAAGGACGGGCAATCCGGCCCAGATTTCGATGAATCGTTGAAACAAGAGGTCGGTCCAACCGCCGAAATAACCCTGCACCGCGCCGGCCAGGACGCCGATTACGGAGCTGAGCACGGTGAGCGTCAAACCGAATAGCACGGAAATCCGGAAGCCGTAGATGAGCCGAGCGACCACGTCACGGCCCTGATCGTCGGTGCCGAGCCAGTTTTGTTCGGATGGCGGAGCCGGGTGGGGGTGCTCCGAGAGGTAATTGATGCTGTCGAATCGGAAACGAACCGGCGGCCAGACCAACCACCCTTGGGATTCGATGAGTTCCACCACGTATGGATCGCGATACTCCGCCTCGGTTTCGAATTCACCGCCAAATACGGTCTCGGGATAGGACTCGAAAACCGGGAAATAGAACGCTCCGGCGAAACGGACCAGCAATGGCCGATCGTTGGAAATGAACTCGGCGCCCAGGCTCGCAAGGAAGAGGACCAGGAAAATCCACAAGGAAAACCAGCCGCGCCTGTTCGCCCGGAAGTTCTGCAGCCGTCGACGGTTGATCGGGGAAATAGGCATCAGACTTCGCGGCTCTCGAAGTCGATGCGGGGATCGATGATCACGTACATCAGATCACCGAGCAGTTTGAGCAGCAGTCCCAGAAGCGTGAAGAAGTAGAGGGTGCCGAACATTACCGGATAGTCCCGGTTCACCGCCGCCTCGAAACCGAGCAATCCGAGGCCGTCCAGAGAAAAAATCACCTCAATGAGTAGTGAGCCGGTGAATAGGATGCTGACGAACGCCCCGGGAAATCCCGCGACGACGATGAGCATGGCGTTTCGGAATACGTGTCCGTAGAGAACCCTGCGCTCCGTGCAACCTTTGGCTCTCGCTGTCGTCACGTACTGTTTGTTGATTTCTTCGAGAAAGGAATTCTTGGTGAGCATTGTGAGCCCGGCGAACCCACCGATTACCAGCGCCACGATGGGCAGCGTGATGTGCCAGAAGTAGTCGACGATGCGCTCGGGCCAGGACAGGTCATGCCAGTGCTCCGAGACCAAACCCCGTAGAGGAAACCAGTCCAGAAAACTGCCGCCCGCGAAGAGCACCACCAGCAGAATCGCGAACAAGAAGCCGGGGATCGCGTAGCCTATGATGACGACGGCGCTGGTCCAC
Source organism: Candidatus Competibacterales bacterium (assembly GCA_041587415.1). Lineage (GTDB taxonomy): Bacteria > Pseudomonadota > Gammaproteobacteria > Competibacterales > JAHEDQ01 > JBFGYN01. The sequence goes on from JBFGYN010000309.1 coordinate 3,156, forward strand.
ACATCGAAGCGACTCCCGTCACGGACCGCCTTGCCAATTCCGAGTGGAATCGAAATGAGGTAGACGAGCACCGTGGTCCACAAGCCGAGCGAGATGGAGACCGGCATCTTTTCCAATACGAGATCGACAACCGTCTGATTCCGATAAAAACTTTCTCCGAAATCAAAAACCAGATAGTTGCGGATCATTTGCGCGAAACGCTCGTGGGCGGGCTTGTCGAATCCGAATTGGCGCTCGATTTCCTTGACGAGGTTCGGATCGAGCCCTCGGGCGCCTCGGTATTTGGAGGCGGCGTCACTGGTCTGAGTGGTCTGAGGGCCGGTGGACACTTCGCCGGCGGTTCCACCGCCGACCCTTGCCGTGGCCTCCACAGCCTCGCCGCTGATCTGGGCGAGGACTTGCTCCACCGGGCCACCCGGCGCTGCCTGCACGATGATGAAATTGACCACCATGATCCCGAACAGGGTCGGTATCATCAATAGAATACGGCGAACGATGTAGGCGGACATGCTCAGTCCGTGGCTTCGCCTGTGGCCCGGGGAGCCAACCTGGCGGCCTTCTTCGGGTCGACCCACCAAGTATCGAGAAAGCCGAGGGCGTATTTGGGATTGATCTCCGGTCGGCCGAACTTGTTCCAGTACGCGACTCGGAAATTGCGACTGTGCCAATTCGGGATGAGGTAGTGGCCCCACAGGAGTGCTCGGTCCAGCACCCTCGTGCGGTGCACGAGGGCTTGCCGGTCGGGTGCGGAAATCACGAGCTCGATCAATTCATCGACGACGGGATCGCGAATGCCCGCCGTGTTGCGGCTTCCGGGCCGGGTCGCGGTGTCGGAACTCCAGAAGTCGCGTTGCTCGTTGCCCGGTGACAGGGACTGTCCGAACACGTCGATGATCATGTCGAAATCGAAGTCGTCGGTGCGCTTCTGATACTGGGCGGAATCCACGGTACGAACTTTCATTGCGATACCCAGCCGTTCCAGATTTTTTTTGAACGGCAACACGACCCGTTCGAAGGCGGGATTCACCAGCAGCATCTCGAATTCCATGGCCTGTCCGGTCGCCACGTTGGTCAGTCGCTGGTCTCTAATTGTCCAGCCCGCCTCTTTGAGCAGGCGGATGGCCGCGCGCAGATTGCCGCGAATGTTGCCGCTACCGTCCGTCACCGGCGGTTTGTACTCGCGCTCGAACACGTCCGCCGGAAGGCGGTTCCGAAACGGCTCGAGAATCGCCAATTCCTCCGGGGTGGGAAGTCCTGTGGAGGCCAATTCCGAGTTCGAGAAATAGCTGGCGGTGCGCGTATAAGACCCGTAGAACAAGTGCTCGTTGGTCCATTCGAAGTCAAAAGCGTATCCCAGTGCCTCCCGCACGCGTCGGTCTTCGAATATCGGCTTGCGGGTGTTGAATACGAATGCCTGCATGCCGGTGGGGTTCTCGTGGGGAATCTCCTCGAGCACGATGCGCCCGTCGCGCACTGCCGGGACGTCGTACGCCGTCGCCCACTCCTTCGAGTTGGTCTCCTGATGAAAGTCGAACTCACCCGCTTTGAAAGCTTCCAGGGCGACGGTCCGGTCCCGATAGTAGTCGATTCGAATGCGTCCGAAGTTGAATCGTCCACGGTTTATCGGCAGATCCGAGCCCCAATAGTCCGGGATCCGCTCGTAGGTGACGGAGCGGCCGGGATCGACCGCTGAAACTCGGTATGGGCCGTTTCCCAGCGGTGCTTCGAGGGTGGTTGCATCGAACTCCCGGTCGGCCCAGTAGCGTTTCGAGAACACCGGCATCTGTCCGATGATCAAGGGCAGTTCGCGGTTCTCACCACCCGTGAAGTGGAATCTCACCTTGCGATCCGCGACTTGCTCAGCCTTGTCCACACTGCCGTAATAGGATCGGTAGAAGGGGTGGCCTTTGGTCT
>JBFGYN010000310.1:0-5059 GCA_041587415.1 Candidatus Competibacterales bacterium
CAGAAGGGCGGTCCGGGACCCGTAGTACCGGTAGGCGATGGCGTAGAGCACCAGTGTCGTGATTGGGTACAGAAGCAGCGGCGCTGCCCGGACACACGGTTCCGCGTCGCCGCAGAACTGGGTGGGCAGCCAAATGGCGACCGCGACCATGGGCGGCTTCGAGAAATAGCCCCAGTCCAGCGACTGGGCCCAATACCAGTACTGAGCCTCGTCGACGTACAGATTCAGACCATGGGTGCGCGCGACGTAGACGCGATATGCCGTGATCACCACGAGCCAGAGTATGAGCAGGTTTCGATCGCGGCGCGCGTTCTCAGACTCTCCCACCGGGTTTCCGGGTGAGCGCATTACGGCTTCGCCGTGTGGGCGCGACGGTGTGGAATCAGGAGCGCGAGGCCCGCGCTCGCGAGGGCCGACCCAAGGACGAACAGATGCGCATTGACAGCGGCTTCCAGGCCGAGCCTCGGCGCAACGCCAAAAGGCGCCAGACCCGCAACGATGCCGGCTTCGTAAGTGCCGACACCGCCGGGCGCGTGGAAGGGCAGCACACTGGTGAGTTCGCCGCCGATCGCCCCGATCAAGGCTGGGAGCAGCTCAAAGCCGCCGAATTGTCCCAGCACCCAGGCCAGCACCAGCAGCTTCACGAACCAATTCACCCAGCTCAGCACCCAGGATCGGCCGAGCAGCGACGCACTCGCAGGCAGCCCGTCCAGGATCGAACGGAGCACGCTGGCCCAGCGCCCCCCCGATCGACTCCTTAGCCGCCAGCGCAGCCCGTCGCTTGCCCGGAACAGCAGGTAGGGGATGGCGAGCCAGATCGCCGTCACCACCGCGGTCGCAAGCCATGGCAGATTGCCGGCCATCAGCGCGAGTCCACCAATTAGCGCGATGGTGTGCAGGTCGAGAATACGAAACCAAACGAGGCCCGGGACCGAACGTGCGTAGGCGATGCCGAAGTAACGTTTCATCATGAGTGGGAAACTCAGCTCACCCGTGCGCATGGGCAGAAGATTGTTGAGCGCGTTGTGATAGATCATCAGACGCAGCCCCGAGAGCCAGTTGCCGCTCATGTCCTCCCGAAAATAGTCGTACAGCCGGTGGGCGCGGACCGCGTAGGTCAGGAGAAACAATGCCACCGCGCTGAGCACGCCGGCGGGATCGAGCGTCGTCCATGGCGCCAGCAGTTGCGTCCAGCCAAGCCAATACTCGACCAGGCCGACATAGCCGGCGAACGCCGCCCACGCCAGCACGGTCCGGCCAATGGAACCTCGCTGCGACCGGCCCGCGGGCTCGGCATCCGTGTTTCCGGAGAGCTGGTCCATCCTGCAACCGAGTGGGAATACGGCCGCTGAGAGTAATGGATCCGCCGCTTTCTGTCATATGACCGCCGTGCTCGTTATACTCGCCCCGGGTCATTTTCGAGCCGAAAGCATGCAAGAATTGAAATGAGCGTCGTCGCCCCTCAGGCCCCTCCCAGCGATCGTCGAAGCCAATGCCGTGTGGCCGATCGAGTCAGCATCGTGGTGCCACTCTACAACGAAGAGGGCAATGCAGAGCGTCTGATCCAAGCCGTGCAATCGGCGCTCATGGACTTTGATCGATGCTGGGAACTGATCGTCGTGGACGACGGGAGTCGCGATGGGACGTTGGATCGGGCGCGAGAGGCCGCCGAGCGCGTCGGGTCTCATGTCCGCGTGTTGCCCCTGCGACGGAATTTCGGTCAAACCGCGGCCATGCAGGCGGGAATCGACCACGCCCGGGGAAGCTTGATTGTCACCATGGATGGGGATCTCCAGAACGACCCCGCCGATATTCCTCGCATGGTCGAGCATCTGGAGTCGGCCGGGCTCGACTTACTTCAGGGTTGGCGCCAAAAACGCCAGGACAGCCTGCTCCGAAGGATTCCCTCGCGCATCGCAAACCGACTCATCGGCCGTGTCACCGGTGTCCGCCTCCACGACTACGGTTGCAGTCTGAAGGTGTATCGAGCGGACGTGCTGCGCGAAGTCCGCCTGTTCGGTGAAATGCATCGATTCATACCGGCCTGGGTTGCTGCCGTTACGCCGCCGGGGCGGATCGGCGAACTGGTCGTGAACCACAATCCACGGACCGAAGGGCAATCGAAGTACGGTATTTCCCGGACGTTTCGAGTCATTCTCGATCTCCTGTCGGTACTGTTTTTCATGCGCTACAAGGCACGGCCGGGACATTTCTTCGGCAGTATCGGGCTCGCATTCGGCGGTGTCGGCGGACTGATCCTCGCATACCTGGCGGTCGAGAAGTTCGTTTTGGGCGAGCACATCGGCACTCGGCCTCTACTGATGGTAGGCGTCGTCTTGGTTATCGCGTCGCTGCAGTTTCTGACCACCGGTGTACTGGCAGAGCTGCTCGCACGGACCTACTTCGGATCCCCCGAGCACAAGAGCTACGTGATCCGAGCGACCGATGCGCTGGACGACATTGCCGAGGACGCCGGCTGGTTCCGCAATGCATTGCCGGAGTCCGTTGACACCTCCGCTCGATGAAGGATCAACGGGCCCGCAGTCTATTCGTCGATCTGCTCTGGCTGCCGCCATTGGTAGCGGTCGCGTTCGTGCTCAATCTGGGCGGCGCGCCGCTGTTCGATCTCGACGAGGGCGCGTTCAGTGCAGCCACCTGGGAGATGCTGCAACGCGGGGATTACGTCACAACGTACTTGAATGGCACACCGCGCTTCGATAAGCCGATCCTGATCTATTGGTTGCAGGCTGCCTCGGTGACGGTGTTCGGGGTGCGCGAGTGGGCCTTTCGTCTACCGTCCGCCGTGGCCGCCGCGATCTGGGTTCTCGCCGTCTACGGCTTTGCTCGCACCCGCTTCGATGTGACGAGCGCCCGTCTCGCTGCGGTTTTCACCGCAACCACCGTAACCGTCGTGATCATTGGCCGTGCCGCCACCGCCGATGCATTGCTGAACTTGCTGCTCGCGCTGGCAATGCTCGATGCATACCGCTACGTGGAGCGACCCCATACCCGCATACTCTTGCGTGTGTACGCCTGGATGGGGCTCGGGATGCTGGCTAAGGGACCGATTGCCGTGGCGATTCCCTTCGTCGTGGGCTTTCTCTACTACGCGAGCCGTCGTGAATTCGCGGCTTGGTTTCGCGCCGCGTTCAACCTTCGTGGTTGGGTGGTCTTTCTCGCCATTGCGCTGCCCTGGTACGCGCTCGAATTCATCGATCAGGGCCAGGCATTCGTAGACGGCTTCATCCTGCAGCACAACGTCGGCCGTTTCGCCGATACGATGGAGGGTCATGGTGGAACGCCGCTCTACTATCTGCTCGCGCTGATTCCGGTCCTGACGCCCTACGGTGGCGTTTTTCTCGCGCTGCTGCCGGGGATTCGACGCTTCTGGTCAGATCCGCTGGACCGTTGGCTGATGCTCTGGTTCGCTTTCGTTCTCGTCCTGTTTTCCTACTCCAACACCCAGCTTCCCCATTACATTCTGTACGGGTGCACGCCAGTTTTCTTACTGATGGCCCGCCACCAAGACCGCTTGAAGAGCCGCGCCTTGGCCTTCATACCGCCGACGCTGGTTTTCGCTGTATTCGTGGTACTAGGCTTCCTTCCCGTGATGGGTGAGACTCTGCAGCAGCTCGCGATCCTGGACGTGCAATCGGACCCCTACCTTCGGGCTGTTCTCGCGCGCGCAGGCGATGAATTCGGCTGGGGATTTCGCCTCAGTGCCCTGCTCATGACCGCGGTTCCCCTGCTCCTGTGGTATTGCTGGGAAGTGCCGATCTGGCTCGCTCTTCCGACCGTCGGGTTCGCTCAGACGTTGATTCTGGTTTTGGTGCTGTTGCCGGCGATTGGCGGCGCCCTGCAGGGCGCCGTGCCCGAAGCCGCGGCGGTCGTGAAGCATCGAATCGAACCGGTGGTGATGTGGCGTCTGGACATGCCGAGCATCACCGTATACCGGGAGAGGATTACGCCGAAAGCGCGACCGAGACCCGGGGAGATCGTCTTTACGCGAGTCGACAAGCTCGATCGGCTCGGCGCCCATCAAGTGCTGTACCAGTCAGGCGGGGTCGCGCTGGCGAAATTGGCGCCCGATGCGGCCGACTGAGCAGATCGGAACCATCAGTGTCAGGCTCGCGCTGGCGCCGGTCGTCATCGTACTGGCCGCGGCGTCCTGCATTCTCGTGGCTGACGCCAATCGAGGCGTGTTCCTGGCTTTGAACGGGCTCGGCGGCCCGGTTCCCGATTGGGTATGGGGCAACATCACCCACCTGGGCGATGCGCTGGTGGCCACGGTGCTGATCATCCCCGTTGCCAGGCGCCATCCGGAAGTCGTCTGGGCAACGGTCATTGCCGCCCTGCTCGCCATTCTGTACACCCGGGGTCTGAAAGAGTTGGTGGAGGAGAGGCGGCCACCGGCGGTCTTGGTGGCCGATAGTTTTCGCGTCATTGGCCCGGTCCACCGTCGCGATGCGTTTCCGTCCGGCCACAGCGCCACCATTTTCACCGTGCTGGGCGTTTGCATCCTGCATTTTCGATCGGCAATGGCCCGGACAGTGCTGTTTGCGGTCGCAACCCTCGTGGCCGCAAGCCGCATCATGGTTGGCGTGCATTGGCCGCTGGATGTGCTGTTTGGCGCGCTGGGTGGATGGCTCGCCGCATGGGCGGGGAGCCTCATCGCGCGCCGATGCAGCTGGGGATTGGCACCGTGGCCACGACGGATACAGCTCGCCGTTCTGCTTGGCGCCTCGATTGCGCTGTTGGGGCACGATGGTGGCTACACCCACGCGGCGTGGCTTTCTTGGGTGTTTGGTCTTCTCGGGGCTGTCCTCGCCGCAGGCTATCTTTGGGCGTCGTTCCGGCGACCCTCGGTGGAGTGATCGCCATGTTTGCGCCGGGACCGGCCATTCAATGGGTGGACATAAAGAGTGCGGGCCAGCGTCCCCTGCCGGCCCGCCGGTTCCGTCCGAGGCCTGGTCCGTGGCACGGGCAATTCCTGTGCCCGATCTATCCCTGGATGGGTCCTGAGCCGTGTCCTTACGGCTAAGGAGGCCCTGATCGATTC